>JAFDFO010000001.1 GCA_019309815.1 Deltaproteobacteria bacterium | reverse complement strand
TTAAAGGTGTCATGGCAGTGCGCACACTCTCCTATATTGTAGGCATCCGGATGATCCGGATCCGTCACGACGTTTGAGCGATTGACCCCTTGCGAGGTATTGCCATGAGCCGAATCAACGTACGTGGCGGGGAACCATGCAATGGAATCACTCGCCATCAATACCCACACCAATACTCCGAAAATGATTAGACCTATCTTGGGCAGATATCGTACCCTGAATCTTGCCATTTTCATTGTCCACTCCCCCTGACTATGGTCCTGCTTATCATGGCGTAAATACTACAATGCTGCGCTATTGAATCAATAGCAAGAACCGTACCCAAAAATCATTCCCAAGCTTTTATCTATAGGTTTCATGTAATTAACCCCTGATGCACAAAGAAAGACCCTCGACGTCGGGTATTTGAGGTTGTAATCTGTCAACAAAATGCCACCTGTCAGCAATAAAACAAACCGCACAGGCAGGGGGGCCTTAGCAGTACTCTTTTATTTCGGCGGAAATGACCAAATCCCAACATATATGCACATTGAGACAAAAAAGCAGGGCCATTTCTTACCCTGCCTGCTATCGGACGACTGAATAGTGAAAATCAGTATTTTTGGTTCTTCTCCAATTTAGTTGGAGAAGAGGGTTCGAGGAATCAAGGGGTCAAGGATTCAAGGGCTTGTTTTCTAAAGACTTTATCAGCGCCGTTAACATTCTTTCGATTTCTGCGATGTCTTTCTTTAGTGTGCCCAATTCACTTTTTTCAATGAGGCCCAAATCTCCTGCCAACAAAATCTGGCTTCGTTTCTTTGAACCGCAATAGCCAGCGCATTCCCCGTAGCTTGTCGGAGCCTAGCAGAGATCCCGTTAAGCGGGGCTGCGGCCCGCCAGAGTGTGGATAAAGGTTAGCGTGCGACTCTGAAAATGGCAGTGTTCCTTTCGGTCGCTGCGAAGCACTGCCGTGAGGCAGAACATTACTTCCAGCTTGCTGGAGGGGTCTTCAATATTTTTTTGCTTTTCACTTGAATCCCTGGACCCTCGACCCCCTGGATCCTTCAGTAGTTCTTAAAGTATTTCACTCGAACCCTTGAATCCCGGACCCCTTGACCCCTCTGGGATAACGCCTGTTCAATTGGAGACAACCCTTTTATTTGGCCTTAATTACAACTAATGGGGAGATGATCCGTATTTTTACATGGACAAAAGGTAGGACCTGAGATTTGCCTTCCTGCCATGCAAGCCCATCTTCGTTCTGATATTCTTCCTGTGAGACTCAATCGTTCTGCTGGACAAATTAAGTAAGTCGGCTATCTCTTTCGAAGTTCTTCCGTCCTTTATGAATTGTGCCGTTCGAATCTCCATGGGCGTGAGACTCGAATACCTGGAGGACAACTTGTGAGCGAATGGTGAAATAATGTCGTTCAGGTTCGATTCCAGTACGTTCAGGTAGGCGATTTGTTTCTCATCCGTAAGCCTCGTCCTCAGCTTTTCCGCATAGGGGACAACAAGCTCTTTGACGTTTAACACAACCTTGTTTTCAAGCTCTGCCTTGTCGCGATCTCGTTGCTTGAGCAAAACTCTCAATGCACTGTTTACCTCCTCAAGCTGGGTGGTGCGCTCTTTCACCCGTTCTTCCAATTCATCGTGGGCGCTCTTGAGTGCTTCCCGTGCCAATTTCCGCTCTGTGATGTCAATGAAGACTGCCTGAACCGCGGGCTCTCCATGATATTCGATTCGGTTGGCGAACATTTCTATCCAGCGTTTGCGGCCGTCCTTTCTGACTACCAGGACCTCATACTGAGGTGGAACAGATTTCCCCTGGACACGATCTCTATAGCGTCCCCAGAACATGTCTTGATATTCAACGTCTACGAGTGTTGCCAACTGATCGGGTTCAAGGGATGTGAGTTCTTCAACAGTATAGCCAAGGAGCTCTGCCAGGGCAGGGTTTGCGAATATGAGGCGAGGTGGAAGTCCTTGAGCAATGGCGATTCCTTCCAGGGAATGGTCAACCAGGATCCGATATTTCTCCTCGCTTTGCCGCAAAGCTGCCTCCATCTTTCTGCGCTCTGTAATGTCCCGCGAAACCACTACAAAGGCGATGGCCTTACCGTCTCTCAGAATTGTTCGGGCACTGAACTCCACTGTCAATTCTTCACCGTCAGGTTTGGAATGTGTGAATTCAAAGGGGGCGCGCTGTTCTCCACTCATGGCCCTTTCAAAAAGCAAGTTGGCACTGTCTAGGTCATTGTCACTGACAATCTTCGAAAAATGTAAACCCTTAAACGACATCCCTGTCCTTTGCCGGCTGACTGTGTTTTGAAATACAATGTATCCTTGATTGTTTACTATGGCCACACCGTCGTTAATGTTATTCAGAAGGGTCTCACAATCAAACCCAATCTCTTTCAACACCTCCCCCACGTGATCCGGGTTCACCTTCTCCTTGACATGTTTCTTCATTAGTTACACTCCTAAGAGGCAGGGCCTCGGATAATCATCGGAAACTGAAAGATAGGTTCGCCAGGGCATGCAATCCCTTGTCAACGAAGGGGCTTGCAGGAACTCTGTCCAAAAGGGGTCGAGACCTGCTCGACAACACCGGTCCCATATCTCGTCCAGTATTCAACTTCCCACACAATTCCCGGTTGAACGTCCTGCGAATTGCCTGTTTCAACAACAAGGTCAAATTGTTCGCTTGTCAGCGTTTGGCCGTTTTCTATTAGTCCGAAGAAGATATTGTCGAGACCCACGGCCATTCCTTCGGTTCCGGCCACATGTGCAGTGACGTTGTCGATGGCACTTCCCCCGATATTCTTGATCTTGAGGTGGACGGTGAGAGTCAATGTATGGCCAGTGTCAGCGGTGTCCTTCTCAATAATATCGTAGGACAACGTGATTTTGCCAACCTCCGAAGCACTCACAACCACTGCCTTCGGAAAGGAGAAGAGCAACACAAGGATTGCTGACCACATACATTTCAACATTATTCCCTTCATTGTCCAACTCCCCCATGGCAGAGTCCAGGCATATAGTGATTGTCAAAAATATATTCCTTTCACGGCAGTCTTGTTAGGCTGGCAGGGGGTATCTCTTTTTGAATCAGGTCAATTCCCCTCTCCGCTCATCGGAGGCAACATGTACGGAACGCTACAGGCCAGGCACACGGCAGCACCCCTTACACGCTGGGTAGCGTGTTTGTACATGGGTCAAGGCTGTGTAGAAGATCCGTGCCGTCGTGGTACCTGTCAGGAAATATTCGGTGACCTGACTTCCAAAAGAGATACCCCCTGCCAGCTCCTCACAAATGGTTCAAAACGGAACATATTTTTCACAACCGCTCTAGAAGACACTTGTGATCGTCTTTGATATACCTGGAGTAGAAATAACAGACTCATGTCACGGCATTTTCGATCGGACTAGAGCTCGGCTGTTGCGGTCCAATGTTTCCCCGCAGGACCCGCCATGCTCACGCTATCGGAGTTCAATCATCCTTAGAAGCAGGGCTTTTTATGATGCTGACCGGCTTCAAGGCTTCTTCAGACAGGCCAAAGACAGAACCAAGCACATCTGTTGGCCGGACACTGTAACCATCGCTTTCCTCAAGGATCATGTCAGCTCTGTCCACGGACGGGAGATTCAGCTCCTTCACGACGGGCCTGAGATCTATGGTCCTGGACCGGCCTTTCCGGTTCGTCCGCGTGAACGGCCATTCGGTTTTTTTCAAAAATTCACTAAGCTTGCTCTCCGAAAAAGCCCCTTCTTTCAAAGTCACCGTGTAGTGAAAGCGTCTTGGCCCTGCCTCCGCAGGAGACCGATCTACCGCTTTGCACGCCGAAAAGGTGAGTCCCTCTGGGAGCTGCGGGCCTACCCGCTCCAGGATTGTTTCACGTGAAACACGCAGGGGGACCTGGATCGTGAAGTGCTCTTCCAGGCTCTCGGTCCCCACAGGAAGGGCACATTCGAAGGAAATCTTTGGGGCCGGATGAAACCCCATCGAGAATCGCAAGGGAATCCCCGCTCGCCGCAAGGCCCGGACGAAGATATTAACAAGTTCCAGGTGTCCGAAGTAACGGGCAGGTCCGCGCTTGGCGTAAGAAACCCGAAGCTTCTTGTAAGGGCCCTCTTCTTCACTACGCCGAACCTCACGACCTGCTTGGACCGCCTCATGCGTCTCAAATACCACGGGTTTAAGTACGTCAAAGTCGCAGAGGCCGCACAGGTGGCAGTCCCCATGCCGGCAATCCGGAGTCTCCTGCCGATCCAAGGCCCTTCCCCACTCCTGCTTGAGAAACTCTTTGGACACCCCGGAGTTAATATGGTCCCAGGGAAGGGGTTCCGAAAGATCCCTTGACCGCGTCGTGTAGAAGTCCACATCCACGCCGCACGCTTCAATGGCCTCTTTCCATCGTTTATACTGAAAGTGATCGCTCCATCCGTCAAAACGGCAGCCCGCCTCATAGGCCTTGACCAACAGCCGACTCAATCTTCTGTCACCTCGCGCCCACAGTCCCTCAAGAAGACTCATCTCGGGGTTCTGCCACTTGAAGCGAAGGCGACCGCCCCTCAACTCGCTTCGGAGCATGTGGATCTTGTCCCGGCTCTCATCGACCGACATTTGGGAACACCACTGGAAAGGGGTGTGAGCCTTTGGAATAAAGGTGGAGACGCTCACGGTAATCTGCCTATTGCGTCCGTTCCGGCCACGAACCTTTTGGAGTCGCTTCACCAATTCAACAATCGCATCCAAATCTGCTTCTGTTTCCGTAGGCAAACCGATCATAAAGTAGAGCTTGATCAGCTGCCATCCCAAGCCAAAAGCGTTCTGAACCGTCTCTTCCAGGTCCTGCTCGCTAATATTCTTGTTGATCACTTCGCGGAGTCGCTGGCTTCCGGCCTCCGGGGCTATTGTGAACCCCGTTTTTCTGACCCGCTTGATCTGGGTCATAAGCGACTCGGTGAGACTTCCAACCCGAAGGGACGGGAGGGACACCGCGATTCTCTCTGGCGCGCACCGGTCCATCAGGCCCTCCATAAGCGTGTGGATTGCACAGTAATCACCGGTACTTAGCGAGAGGAGTGAGAGGTTTCCGTAGCCCGTGTTCGCCAGGGCACGTTCCGCCAAGGAGAGAACCGTGTCGGGCGCCCTTTCCCGCACGGGGCGATAGATCATCCCGGCCTGACAGAACCGGCACCCCCTGGTGCAACCGCGCGAAATCTCAAGACTCAGCCGATCGTGAACGGGTTTTCCAAAAGGTACCACCGGACAATCGGGATAAGGAGACTGGTTCAGGTCATTGACTACGGCCTTATGCACGGTCCCGTACTCTGGAAAACGAGGCTTTAGAGTCTGGAAGCCTTCAGGGTCCGCATCTGCTTCAAAGAACGACGGCACGTAGACCCCCTGCAGTTTTGACCACCTCTTGAGGGTCCCCTCGCGGTCGTCTCCGGCATCCTTTGATTCCAGCCAGGCTTGAGCAAGCTCAATTGCCACCTCCTCGCCATCTCCGATGACCATAGCATCGAAGAAGTCGGCAAGCGGTTCCGGATTGAAGGTGCATGGGCCCCCGGCAATAATAAAAGGATGCGATGCATCTCGATCCCGCGAATAAAACGGCACCCCGGACAAGTCTAACATCGTCAAAATGTTTGTAAAATTTAGTTCATACAGCAGGCTGAACCCTATGATATCAAAGGCTGAAAGAGGGGTGCGGCTCTCAAGCGAACAAATGGGGCAGCCTTCATCCCGCATCCTTGCCTCAAGGTCTCTTCCCGGTGCAAAAACTCTTTCTGCTGCGACCCCCTCCCGGGCGTTGAGGATATGGTACAAGATCTGGATGCCAACGTGGCTCGTCCCTATGTCGTATAGATCGGGGAAAGCGAGAGCAAACCGTAGCCTGATTGTCCCCGGGTCCTTTTTGAGCGCATTGATCTCTGTGCCCAGATAATGGCTGGGGTTCTGGACCAAAGGTAATATCTCTTCCAAAGATTGACGGGACATGGCTTCCTTGTTAATTATAGTATTTCTTTTTCTTTGACACCCAAACTCCATGCATTGGTTTATTCTCGGTTATCCAGGCACGAAAATTGCTGGTTCAAACATTCAACCGTTTCCACAAACAATGATGGCATACCTGGAAAAGGAATTGAAGCCTAAAGAAGTGGCACATTTGTTGGGTAGTAAACGGCCACAGGCCCAGGATCAGAGTATGCACCGGCTTCTTAACGCCTTAGTGAGGTTGGGGGGAGTCCATATGTTTCGTGCAAGGCTTCTTTTCTGTAGACTTCCGGCTATGGCCCTTGTGGCGCTCGGCCTTAATCTCTTTCTGTCCGGTAGTGCCGCCCCGGCGGATTTTCCGAGGGAAAGCGCTGTTGTAAAGGCAGTAAGAAACGTGAGTCCTGCGGTGGTCAATATCAGCAGTGAATATGAGGTGCGGGCTCGCTCCAACCCATTCTTTGATTTTGGCATAGATCCGTTTTTCGACTCTTTTTTCAAGGACTTTTTCGAACCCAACTACCAGAGACGTTACAAACGAAGCAGTTTGGGGTCGGGGGTCGTCATTGATGGGGAGCGCGGCTACATCCTCACCAATGAACATGTCATTGCCAGAAGCGCTAGAATTACTGTTGTCCTGAGGGATGAACGGGAATTCGAGGCGAAGCTTGTGGGTGCGGCCCCTGATTTTGACCTCGCGGTCCTTCATATCCAGTCCAATGATCCACTGCCTGCGATTCAGATGGGCAATTCAGAAGATCTCATGATCGGAGAAACCGTGATTGCCATCGGGAACCCTTTTGGATTTTCCAATACAGTGACCACCGGCGTGATCAGCGCCCTGAACCGTTCCATTCAGGCTGAAAACCGTACATATCGGGATTTCATCCAGACTGATGCCTCGATCAACCCTGGAAACAGCGGGGGCCCTCTCCTGAACATCAACGGGGAGCTGATCGGGATAAACACCGCCATCTATTCCAAAGCCCAGGGGATCGGTTTTGCCATACCAATCAACAAGGCGAGGCGGGTTGTAGAAGACCTCATAAGGTACGGGGAAATCCACATCCCGTGGCTCGGCCTCAGCATCCAGGATGTCGATGAGAAGCTCTCTCAGTACCTCCAGATCCCCCAGGGAGATGGTGTTCTGGTATCTGACGTGACAGCCCACAGCCCGGCCCAGGAAGCAGGCCTGAAACCGGGTGATGTCGTCACCAAGATAGGCAAAAGGCGTGTCACCTCCGAGGAAATCTACCATGCCGGCATTGAGGACTTTTCTGCCGGAGACACGATCCCGCTAGCCATATGGAGACAGGGCAAAGCCCAGCCTTTTCGGGTTCACTCGCGTACGTTTCCCGAAGAATTGGCAGAGGATTTGGGCTACAAGTCATTCGGGGTGCGTGTGATAGGTATCTCTTCCTCGGCGCGTCTCAAGTACAAGATAGCCGCCAAGGACGGTGTGATGGTGACGGAGGTCCGCCCCGACTGCTACCTTGATCGCATAGGTGCCCAGCCAGGCGATGTCATTCGCAGGGTCAATGAAGTGGAAGTTAAGGCCCTCGATGATTTCAAAAGAGCGGTCATTAAATACCGGCAGAAGAAAACAGCCGCCCTTCTGATACAGCGAGGTAACCAGCAGTATTACGTGACGATTAAGACAGAAGCATAGTGGTATCAGGTGGCCCCTTTAATGCGCACATCAATGATTGAAAGAACCCTTGGCATACCCGTGAAGAGATGGCTGGTCTTCATGGTCATGGTCCTGCTGTGCGCTTTCGCTTGCAGCAGAAACGAGGCCACGAAGAGAATCGAAGAAACAGGAACAATTACGGTAATCACCCGCAACAACGCACACTGTTACTACACCTACAGAGGCCAGGACATGGGTTTTGAGTACGACCTGGCAAAGGCTTTTGCTGATTTCCTGGGGGTTGAACTCAAGGTGAAGGTGGCCGCATCATGGGACGACTTGCTTCCGTCGCTGGAGAGGGGAGAGGGAGAGTTCGTAGCCGCAAGCATGACAATAACCCCCTCAAGGTCTGACAGGGCTGATTTTTCGAGGGAATACCTTCCCGTTCAACAGATGGTCATCGTACATAAGAACAACACGAAAATCAGATCCACAGAGGACCTGGATGGGAAAAGCGTACACATCCGCCGGGGAACATCTTATGAGGAAAGGTTAAGAGAGCTCAAGCAAGAAGGCCGGGATGTGCGGATCGTCTTACACGAAGACGTGCTCACTGAGGCACTGATTGAGGCCGTGGCCAACAGGAAAATCGGCATCACCATCGCGGACTCGAACGTGGCACTCTTGAACCGCCGTTATTACCCTGACATTCATATTGCCTTTCCAGTGGAGATACGCCAGTCCTTGGGCTGGGCTGTGGCAAAGAGAGAAAGGGCACTCCGGAGGAAGATAAACAAGTTCTTTGAAAGAATTAAGCAAGATGGCACCCTTGACGACATACGCGACCGGTACTACGCTAACGTGGAAAGGTTCGATCATGTGGATATCAAGAGATTTCAGGAGAGGATGCAGACCCGCCTTCCAAGATACAAAAAGACAATCAAAGAAGCCTGTGATCTGTACGGATTTGATTGGCGACTGGTAGCCGCTCTTATCTATCAGGAGTCCCAGTTCAACCCCTGGGCCAAAAGCTTTTCCGGGGTGAGGGGGCTGATGCAACTCACCTTGCCCACAGCTGAAGACATGGGGATCGAAAACCGGATTAACCCCCGAGAGAGCATCATGGGAGGGGTGCGATACTTCAGGGAGCTCCACGACCTCTACGACAAGGCCTCTGAACCGGACAGGACTCGCATAGCCCTCGCTGCATACAATGTTGGAAAGGGACATGTCCTGGATGCCCGGAGGATAGCTTCCAGAAAGGACCTCGATCCGAACAAGTGGTCTTCACTGGAAAAGACCCTGCCGCTACTCAGCGAGCCCAGGTACTACAAGAAGAGCCGTTTTGGATACTGCCGTGGCCGCGAGCCCGTTATTCACGTGCAAAACATCGTGACCTACTATGACATCCTCAAAAGGGAAGCTATTGAGTATTCAGTAATGGACGAGCGGGACGAAGCCGTAGTGTTTCACGTGGAACAAGAAGAAGAGTAATTACTTCCGGATCATCTCCCGACTATCTGCAGTTAGTTGGGGTAGAATAAATGTGTCATCTCCAATTGAGCAGGTGTGAGCCCAGAGGGTTCAAGGGTTCAAGGATCCAAGGATTCAAGTGAAAAGCAAAAAAATATTCAAAGAAAGCAACCCAGATTTTGTTGGCAGGAGGTTTGGGCTTCATTGAAAAAAGCGAATTGAGTACACCAAAAAAGCCAACGCAGAAATCGAAAGAATGTTAACGGCGCCAATGAAGTTTTTAGAAGACAAACCCTTGAATCCTTGGACCCTCTTCTCCAACTAAATTGGAGAAGAACCTTACTTCCCAACACAAAACCGACTGAAAATCTGATCCAACATTTCTTCCGTGGTCACGATGCCTGTAATCTCCCCGAGGGCGTCGACGGCTTCCTTCAGATCAACCGCGACCAACTCGGGTGGCCGTTGTGTCCTGAACCCCTCCACGGCTTCTCTACCGGCTGTCAAACCCCTCTCAATGGCTAACTTGTGGCGCAAATTCGGCACAACAGAGGGAAGGTCGGAGGTCCCACGCTGGTGTGTCACCTCCCCAAATATTGCGGCTTTCAGTTTTTCAATGCCCTGATTGTATAGGGCCGAGATCTCGACCCACGAAAGCCCCCCGAGGCGTTCAACAATAGCTCTGACAACATGGCCATCTCCAAGGTCTATTTTGTTGATCACCAGAATCGCCTTTCGCCTCCGCACCAAATCGTAAATCCGTACGTCTTCTCCGCTTAAGGGGATGCTACAATCGACCATAAACAGGACGAGGTCTGCTTCGTCCAATTGTTGTCTAGTGAATCGGATCCCGGCCGCTTCCAAATCACTCTCCGTATCGTGCAGGCCGGCGGTGTCTATAAGCCTCAGCGGGACCCCTCCAATGTTGACCGTCTCTTCAATGAAATCCCGCGTGGTCCCGGGAATGGCGGTGACGATAGCACGCTCCTTCTGAAGGAGCCTGTTCATCAGGCTCGACTTCCCCACGTTGGGACGTCCAACAATCGTGGCCGCAATTCCTTCCCGATAGACGTGCCCCTCATCGTAGTGATCCAGCAATTCCTCCAGGGGGGTGATAACCTCCCGTGTCATGGTGTCGGCAAACACGTCTGGACGGATAATATCCTCAACATCCTCCGGGAAATCGATCGCAGCCTCCACCTCAACCCGTATCATCTCGAGTGGCGCACGAATCGCCTCGATCGATTCCAGAAGGTGACCTTCCAGCTGTCTCGCAGCCAGCTCCAGGCCTTCCGCCGTCTGGGCGTTGACCAGATCAATAACAGCCTCGGCCCGGCTCAGGTCGAGGCGACCATTCAGAAAAGCTCGTTTGGTAAACTCCCCAGGGTCTGCGAGGCGCGCCCCCCGTTTCAAGACCAGCTCCAGGATCGCCCCCAGCCCACACCTGCTCCCGTGAGCCTGAATCTCAACCACGTCTTCTCTGGTGTAGGTATTAGGGGCCCTCATGACTGAAAAAAGGACTTCGTCCAGACTCCTTTTTGCTTCAGGATCGATAATAGACCCGTAATAGAGGTGGTGGGATTGAAGGCGATGTAGGTCCTTCGGTGGGTGCAAGAGTGGAAGCGCTATGGAGATAGCCCGCGGCCCCGAGATCTTCACGACACCGATACCGCCGGCCCCTGGAGGGGTAGCAATTGCGGCTATAGTATCGCTATCCATAATCCATGTATGAATGTGGCGCAGGGTTCAGGGAAATCGGACTCACGTTGTTTCGCCTTGGGCCTTTTGTCTACGCCTCATTCCTCAAGGCTCGCGCGCCTTGCATCTGGAGCTTCTTGCTTTGCGGTCGGCATGCTCACGGTGCCCATGTCCATCAAACCTTGTGTGCCAGTGTTGGTGCTGTTCTCCCGAATCGGCCATGCAAAAATGCCAGCAGTCTTTTACACCGAGGCGTGGAGGAAGCGAATCATCTGTGTTGCTGCTTCTTCTGTGAAAATATTACCAGCTTTCTAAATTCCCCGCCACCCTTGCTCTGTGTTTTGACCAAGGTGTCATCTTTGAGTGCAATGTGCACAATTCTTCGGTCGTAGGCGTTCATGGGGCTGATCGTAGCCGGTTTCCCGGAGAGCTTGACCTTTTCACCCAAGCGCAGCGCCAGTTGCGTAAGTGACTCCTTCCGTCGGTCCCTGTATCCCTCAACGTCAAAGGAGATTCGCATTTTTGTGTTGTGCTTCTTGCGAACAATCTTACGAACAAGGTATTGGAGGGCATCCAGCGTCCTGCCGTGCCTTCCTATCAGGATAGCGGGATTGCTTGCTTCTATCTTAAGTCTAATGTTGTCGGGAAGTCTCGCCACAGCCACGGTCGCATCATCCACGACATAGGAAATGATCCCTTCCAAAGTGCTACGGGCTGTTTCGCCAACGGCTTCTATGTCCTCCTCGGCGTCTGGAGCTTCCTCATCGCCTTGGGCCTCAGTAACATCGGGTTTGGCCTTGGGGGCATCCCTTTTAGCTTCAGGAGCATCCCTTTTGGCTTCAGGAACACCCTTTTTGGCTTCAGAAGCATCCCGCAGCGTCACCCTTACCTGGGCCTTTTTAACACCAACAAGTCCGAATATGCCGGTTGAGCCGTAAGACAGCACTTCAATTTTGAGTTTCTCCTCTGAAACTCCGAGCTCTTCACATGCGCTCCTAATAGCCTCTTCTTTTGTCTTTCCTTCAAATTCGTAGATAGCCAGCATTGGATTGCCACCTCCGTCACTAAGCGGTTCTCTTGCTCACGTACTTCTGCTGAACCATTGAAAGGATGTTGTTTACGAGCCAATACAAGACGAGCCCTGACGGAAAATTTATGAATATGAACGTAAAAAAGATCGGCATAAACATCATCATCTTGGCCTGCGTGGGGTCCCCGGGTGGCGGAGACATCTTCTGCTGAAGAAACATCGATGCCCCCATAACAAGGGTCAACACGGGAATCCCGTAGGGTGGTGCCATCAGAGGTAGTGTGATGTCAAAGTGGAACAAGCGGTCAGGCGCAGACAGATCATTGATCCACAACCAAAACGGTGCATGTCTCAGTTCGATGGCCTGATACAACATCTTATAAAACGCAAAAAACACAGGTATCTGCAGAACCATTGGGAGACAGCCACCCAGGGGGTTCACCTTGTACAGCTTATAAAGGCTCATCATTTCCTGGTTCATCAGTTTCCTGTCGTGCTTGTATTTTGCCTTAATCTCCGCCATCTTTGGCTGCAACTTCTTCATCTGGCTCATGGACTTATAGCTTTTGTTGCTCAGCGGCCAGAAGAGTAGCTTGACGATAATCGTAATGATAATGATGACGACCCCATAGTTTGGAATAAAGCGGAAGATGAAGTTCATGGCATGGAGCAATGGCTTGGCAATGATGTCAAAAAATCCAAAATCAAGGATTCGTGTAAGGTCCGCCCCCACGGAATCAAGGATTTCAATGCTTTTGGGCCCAAAATAGACCTTGTATTGATAGGTTCGCTCCGACTTGGGGGGTACGGGCCCCGAAGGGTCTATGTAAGTCGTCCTGAGGATGTCCGAGGGCTTTGCCATCTTTACAGCGGCCTTCCGTGGCTCTTTCGGTACGATCGCTGACAAAAAGTAGCGATCAACCTGGGCCACCCACCCTATGGTGCCGGCCTTTTCGCGGTCTTTGGGCTTGGAAAGATCTTTAACGTCGATCTCCTCAAGTTTCCCGTCGAGCAGGACCGCGGGACCCGAAAAGACGTATCGCGACTCGGAATCCTCTCCAAAGCTGTTCCTTAACGAAATGGCCAGGTTGTCATCTATGGGCTCTGATGATAAATTTCTGACCTTGATTTCAAGCCCTACTTCATAGGTGTCTGCTGAAAATGTGTAGCTTTTCTGGATCGTCACGCCATCTGATGATCTCCACGCAAAGGACAGACGTTCCTGTCCCTCGTTGATGTCCACAGAATCCCCTTCCACATCTGCAACAAATACGGCATTCGTTAACCCAAGGATACGCTGTCCCATGAAGGAGACGACTAGGGTCCCTCTGGGGTCTTCCGGCAATTGGACAAGCTCCTTCAACGGAGACTCGGGTTCCAAAGACTCTCTATACTTCTTCAGCTTGAAGCTCTTAAGGGTCCCGCCGTTCTCCGTGAACTCGGCCAAATACAGCGGTGTCGAGACAACAATTGTTCTCCCCTCTTGGGCCGGCGTTGTGACAACAACTTCTTCTGGTAATGATTCTGGTGGTGGCTCCTCATCCAACGCCTTGACACCTTCAAGCTCTGCAACTGATTGGCCTTCTACTTCTTGTGTCTCCTGAACTGCACCTCTCTGATCCACGGGCGCCGGGGGCGCCTTTACAAACAACACGTGGTACAATAGAAAAATCGAAAAGGACAAAACGATAGCCAGCAACATCCTCACTTCCATTGACATGGATCACTTCTCCTCGAACAGAAAAGACTTTTGGAAAAGGCTTGACTTGCGAGCCTGACCCTGCCCGTCTCTACGGAACAGGATCAAATCCGCCTCTGTGAAAGGGATGACACCGTGCGATTCTTGCCAGGGCCATCAAGGACCCCCTCAATGCGCCGTGACGTCTTATGGCATCAAACGCGTACTCCGAGCAGGTTGGGTGAAAGCGACAAGCCGGTGTGAAAATTGGTGAAAGGATGTATTGATAGGCTCTAATGAGTGCCAGCAGAAACGGCCTCATGCTTGCAATCCTTTAATATATCTCGAACGACACCATCCAGCGCCCCTCTAACCCGCCCAGACGACAGATCAGGGATGCCACCTTTTGCTATGACGTTTACATCATAGCTGTCACTGAACAAACCCTTGTGCTGACGAAAATGCTCTCGCACCAATCGCTTAACGCGATTGCGTATCACGGCACGCCCAACCCTCTTGCTGACAGTAACTCCTAAGCGTGATCTCCCAAGACCGTTTGGGGCATAGAGTACGACGAAACAGTCAGAGTCTATCCTTGTGCCCCCCTTAATCAATTTTTGAAAATCTTTCGGCTTTGGAAGGCGCTCTCCCTTTCCTAACGAAAAAGTTCGCACGGACTCTCAGACCCTTTACACGGCTAGGCGTTTTCTCCCTTTTGCACGACGGCGATTGATGATTCGTCTCCCTTGTTTTGTGGACATCCTTGACAGGAATCCATGGTCTCTACGACGTTTGATTCGACTCGGCTGATAAGTTCGTTTCATTTGCAGTCACCTTCGTGCCAGACTATCTGGCGCTTCCCTCTCCCTTTCTTGTAGAATGCGGTGCTTCAAACACCGAAACGTAAATTTTAAGCATATCAATTCACCTATGTCAAGCCCCTTGCTCTTTTCTCCCCCCGCTTACAAGCTCAGTCAACACACCAAAGGCGCTCTTCGGATGCACAAAAGCGACCTCTGTCCCATGCGCACCCTTTCTCGGTGCCTCATCCACGAGTTTCACCCCTTGAGCCCTGAGTGCTTCAAGGGCGGAGGACACATCCTCCACAGCATATGCAATGTGGTGAATTCCTTCTCCTTTTTTGGCAATAAATTTGGCAATCACGCCGTTATCCGAAGTACACTGGATCAGCTCGAGATTCACTTCTCCTACGGGGATAAAAGCGATTTTCATGTCCCCCAACGTCTCTTCGTGCTCCACACTCAGGCCGAGGGACCCGGCATAGAACGCCTTCGCCAATTCAAGGTCTATGACTGCGATCCCGATATGATCGATCTTGTTTGGTGCCATCCAATCGCCCCTCCAATCTCTGATAAAAATTGCAATTCCATAAGGTTGTCCATTACCGCTGCCTCCGCGTTTCCCACTGTGTGCGGGTTGACAATGTATAGCCGAACGACTATATTTTCTTACTCTATGAACACTGGGACCTTACGGCCATGCAACACAAATTCTTTGTAAATCCACGCCCGCGTGCTTCAGGACAGTCTCGTTCGGTAGAATCGTTCAAGGAATTCGACGCCGTTGAGCTGTACTGCCCCAAATGCGGTCAAGCGGTTCCTGTCCGCAAGCGCTTACTTCTGGTCCTTCCCGAAGGAGATAAGTACGAGTATTTGTGCGCCGTGTGTGCAACCTCCGTAGGAACCAAGGTCGTACGGGGAAGCGACGAGATGCGCGTGATCATCTAGCCTATCGCTTTGAAATCCTTAACAATTAGGCTTCCAGGCCCCTCAGGTCCGCATGGTGCGGAGCTGGGCCAGCTCCCAGACATAATCGTAGAGGTGAAGTCCTTTACTGGCCGCAACGATTTCACCGTCTTCAACTCCTATCTCTCCTGCCATATACTCCTTAAGGAGCTGAATGCCGCCCAGGTTGGCCGGAAATCCATTCCACAAATCCCACGACCTGAAATAGACCATGAAGTGGAGTTTCCCGTAGCGGATACGTGTATCGATGTGGCGCAGGCAGGGTGGGTCTCCGAGCAAAACATCCGACGGAGCAGAAACGCTCATCGCAGCTTGATTCGTTCCATACCCCTTCGTCTTGTACATTTCGATAACTTCCTGAATCTGATTAACCACATGCGCCGCAACCTTCTCCTTCAATGTGTCGGCTGTTGGTGTCTGCCCGTCCCCCGAGACAAGATATGCCCAACCGGCAAGGCGCTCTCCATAAGTATAGTCCTCGTTCGGCTGCTTGGCCGGAGTCATGAGATATGGAAGGTACTCTTCAACATATCCATCGGCAACCGGATTCGGTATTCCCAGAGACGCCGGAATATCCGGGATCAGGGGCCGCACACCAGGATACCTGATGTGAACCGTCACATAGTCAAACTCCAAGCGTTTCTGTCCTGCGTAGCTGCCATGATCGATGACGTACTCGTGCCCCTTGTCCAGAATCTCGTAGACACATTGGAACCATGCATCGGATAGGTCCCTGGCTTCTATGGAGATTACTTTCATTGCAACCCAGACCCCGGCTAAAGGCATGAAGCCAAAAGGCCCCCTCTGTCGGGGCGTTATATGTCCAGACTCCGAACCTCCAGTGCATTGCTCTCAATAAATTGCCGCCTGAGCTCTACCTCGCTACCCATCAGCACCGTGAAGACATCGTGGGCCTCGAACATGTCCGCTATCCTTACTTTCAATAGCGTTCGCTTGTGGGGATCCATGGTTGTTTCCCAGAGCTGATCAGGGTTCATCTCCCCCAGCCCTTTGTAGCGCTGAATTGACAGGCCTTTCTTGGCCTCCGTCAAGAGGTAGACGAGGAGCGCTTCTTTATCATCCAACAAGACGGGTTCCTTGCTGTCATGATAGACCTTAAACGGGGGCTTGTCTAGAGAGGCAACGTCTTTCCACCACACAATCGCCTTCTGGAAATCTAAAGAGGAAATAAGCCCCCAGCCAATTTTTACGCGCTTCGCCTCACCGTTCCCTTTTCCGACGATCAACTCGTACACATTGTACTCTTCGTCTTTGAGCAACTCCCCGACTTCATACCCCTCTGAGCCCAGGCGTTCTGCCAAGCGGGTCATTCCCTCCTTGTCTTGCAGAAAATCCCTGCTGTCTACCTTGTTTTCCATCAAGAACTCTATTAGTTCCCTGCCATACCCCCGCCTTTCCAGTCGCCAGATCAGCTTGCTGTAGTCTATCAGGCCTCCAAGAAACGCATACAGCGCTTCCTTTTCCAACGAAATACCTCCCTCATCTCCCTTTACTACCTTGTCGCCGCAGACCCGTTTCATCAAAAAATCGTCGAACTCTCCCACATCCTTAATGTAGACCGCCTCTTTTCCCTTTCCTATCCGAAAAAGCGGTGGTTGAGCGATGTATAGATAACCCCTGTCAATCAGATCAGGCGTCATCCGGTAGAAGAAAGTCAAGAGGAGGGTTCGAATATGTGATCCGTCCACATCTGCGTCAGTCATTATTATGATTCTGTGGTATCGCAGCCTGTCAATGCTGTACTCCTCACGCCCCACGCCCGTCCCAAGGGCCGTGATCAGGGTCTTGATCTCCTCACTCTTCAGCATCTTGTCAAATCGGGCCTTCTCCACGTTGATTATCTTCCCCTTCAAGGGGAGCACGGCTTGAAACTTTCGGTCTCTTCCCTGCTTTGCACTCCCGCCGGCCGAGTCCCCTTCCACAATAAACAACTCTCTCCTGGCCGGGTCCGACTCTTGACAATCCGCCAGTTTGCCGGGAAGCGAACCATCTGACAGGGAACCTTGTTTTCTGGCCATATCCCTTGCGCGCCTGGCCGCCTCCCTTGCCCTCGCGGCATCGACCGCCTTTGCTATTATTTTCTTTGCAAGTCGTGGATTTTCCTCCAGAAACGAACCAAGCTTCTCATTCACCAACGTTTCAACCAACCCTTTGACCTCGCTGTTGCCAAGCTTGGTTTTTGTTTGCCCTTCAAACTGGGGAAACTTCAGCTTGATGCTTATTATTGCAGTCAACCCTTCCCTCGCATCGTCACCACCAATCCTCTCCTGCAGGTTCTTGGGCAGATTGCTTGTAGAGGCATAGTGGTTAATGGTGCGCGTAACGGCCGACTTAAACCCCACAACGTGGGTGCCACCCTCTTGCGTTTTGATGTTGTTGGCATAAGAGAAGATCCTCTCTGCATAGGTGTCATTGTACTGGATCGCCACCTCTATGAAAACGCCACCTCTTTCAGCTTCCATGTAAATCGGGTTCTTGTTCAGCGGGATCCTTCCCTTGTTAAGGTACTCTACAAAGGATACAATGCCTCCTTTGTAATAGTATTCTCTGTTCTTTCCGGTCCGCTCATCTTCAAGCGCAATCTTTAGGCCCTTGTTCAAAAAGGCAAGCTCCCGCAATCGCTGGGATATAATGTCGAAACTATAATTAACCTCATTGAACATCTCTGCGTCCGGTGTGAAATGCACCATTGTTCCTGTTCTCTTGGTCTTGCCTATTACTTCTAGTGCCGAACTAGGCTTTCCCCTCTCATAGGTCTGATAGTGAACCTTTCCGCCAGAACGAATCTCCACCTCTAAGAAGCTCGACAGGGCGTTGACGACAGACACACCCACGCCGTGCAACCCGCCGGAAACCTTGTAGGAATCGTGATCAAACTTCCCGCCGGCGTGAAGTCTCGTCATAACCACTTCAACCGCTGGAATTTTCTCGGTTTTGTGAATCCCTACGGGGATTCCCCTCCCATTGTCCTCTACGGCAATCCCATTGTTAGAGTCAATGGTCACCTTAATAAAATCGCAGTATCCCGCTAGTGCCTCGTCTACGCTGTTGTCCACCACTTCGTACACAAGATGGTGGAGCCCCTCAACATCCATGTTGCCAATATACATGGAGGGGGTTTTTCTGACCGCGTCAAGCCCTTCCAGCACCTTTATCTTGTCGGCATCGTATTTTTTGTCGTTGGGTGTCATCTTCATACTCTCATGGGCATTATTACGCTCAGAAACCCGGGGTCTTCTTTTCCTTCCATGGTGCACGGGTTAACCTCATCCTTAAACCTCACAACAACCTCATCACTGTTCATGCTGTTCAACGTCTCCGTGAAGTACCTGGGGTTAACAGCGACTTCAAGCGGTTGTCCTTTGTACGATAACGCAATGGCCTCCTTTGACTCTCCTATTTCCGGGTTTGTGGTGGTGGCCTCGAGTTGCCCCTTGGTTATCTTGAAACGAACCCCGGGATACTTGTCTGAAGAGAGAATCGACATCCTTCTCAACATCATCAAGAAATCTTCTTTTTGGACAACCATTGCGCTCTTGCCCTGTTTTGGAATTACCATCTCGTAGTCTGGAAATTCCCCGTCAATCAACCTAATTATGAGCAACTCATTCTCCTTTTCCACAACAAAATTACTATCCTTAAATCCAATCTTTACGGTTCCGCCCTTTTCCAATAGTTTCAAGACCTCCACAATACCGCTCTTTGGTATAATTACGCTCTTTTCCAGCTTCAAAACCCCCTTTGTTTCTTCCACATCATAGTCTATCTTGGAAAGACGATGTCCATCCGTTGATACCATCCGAATCTTCCGGACTTCGTCTTTCTTCACTATACTCTCGAAACATACCCCTGACAACTGGGCTCGACCTTCATCCCCAAGCACGCTGTGTATGGTTTTGTTAATCATGTTACTTAATACGTCCACACCTATTTCAAAAAAATCAACCCCCTCAACATCAGGAAATGCAGGAAAATCATTTGGTTCCATACCCACAATATTATACTCTATGTTTTTGTCCGCTATCCGTATCCATTTGTTCTCTGTCTCGTTGATGGCAAGTGTGTCACTCGGTAAGGCCCGGACTATCTCGTACAGTTTTCTTGAGGGAACGGCTGTTGAACCTTCTTTGATCACTTCAGCCACACATGCCGCTTTGAAAGCCATTTCCAGATCAGTTGCGCGTATGGAAACCTCAGAATCCTTGGCAGAGATTAGAACATTCGACGTTATCGGAATGCTGGTTTTCTTTCCTGTGATCCCCTGCGCTTTGGTCAAAGCATCCAGTATAATTTCTTTCTCAATCTTGAATTCCATAGGTAACTCCTTTGGTTGTTTTATTAATATTTATTTTTCAAAGGATAATCATAATAATAAGACATGTTTGTTATGTCAAAAACCACAATAATATATTGAAATAAAAAGAAAACATTGGCACGTTTATGTCAATAAACCCGCAAGAAAAAATCCCCAAAAGGACATATTGTTGACTTGTTGATAAACTAATGAATTATCAGAAAAATATCAACACAAATATAGACAAAAAAAAGAAGAAGAGAGGGAGGTATATTACTAAAATCTTTGGACGGCGAGTTTATTCCATTTCACCAAAGCTTAAGAGTCAAAATAGTCTTTGATAATCTTAATTGCACAGAAACCTCCACACATCGTACAGACGTCGTTCGAACTAGGCTGGCTGCTTGAACGATATGCTTTTGCTTTTACCGGGTCGATGGAAAGGGATATTTGTTTGTCCCAGTCCAAGCCCTTCCGCGCCTTTGACATCTCTTTATCCGTATTTATTGCGCGCTCAAGCCCCCGCGCTATGTCTGCCGCATGAGCTGCTATCCTTGCCGCTATAACACCCTCTCTAACATCGTCTACAGACGGTAACTTCAAGTGTTCAGAGGGCGTAACATAACAAAGGAAGTCTGCTCCGGCCATTCCGGCGACCGCCCCTCCAATGGCACACGCAATGTGATCGTGGCCAGCGGCGATGTCGGTGACTAGGGGCCCTAGTACATAAAAAGGGGCCCCGTTGCACAACCTCTTTTGCAGGACCACCTGCGCCTCTACCTGATCAAGGGGGACATGACCCGGCCCCTCTATCATTACCTGAACGCCTGCATCGCTCGCCCTCTGTGCCAATTCTCCCAACGTAAGAAGCTCGTGGATTTGGGCGCGATCTGTGGCATCGGCCAGACATCCGGGTCGCAGACCATCTCCCAGGCTAAGGGTTATGTCATACTCTCTGGCAATAGAAAGAAGTCTTTCATATTGCTCATAGAGGGGGTTTTCAGCCTTGTGGTATAGCATCCAGGTTGCCAGAAACGCACCCCCCCTGCTGACGATGTCCGTGGTTCGCCCCTGGGAGCGAAGCTGTTCAAGGGCAGCCAGGGTAACCCCGGCATGGATGGTCATGAAGTCTACCCCATCACGGGCGTGGTCTTCTACCGCGCTAAAGACGAGGTCCGGGGTCATGTGTATGATGCCCCCATTGCTTCTGACGGCTTCTACTGCGGCTTGATAGATTGGAACTGTACCAACCGGAACCGTGGAGTTTTCCATCACAGCCCGGCGTAACCGTGTGATGTCTCCCCCGGTGCTCAAATCCATAATGGTATCCGCCTTGGCGTCGATAGCCACCCGGAGCTTCTTTAGTTCTTCCTCGGGGTCGGCCTGATCTCCTGAGGTGCCGATATTGGCATTGACCTTGATGGTTAGGCCCTTGCCAATGCCCACGGGCCGGATGCCGGTGTTCCTTTTGTTCAAAGGGATAACCACCGTTCCTTCGGCCACGCGGGCGGAGAGCACGTCCGGCTCCACACACTCCGCTTGTGCCACAAGTTGCACGGCCTCGGTGATGGTTCCCGCGCGAGCCTGCTCCAACTGGGTCATGAAATTGCCTCGTTTCTAGTGCCCGCCGAGTTGGTCAGGATTACTCGCGGGCACGCGATAAGGATCTTTGGTTCACGGAAAAAACCGCTGGAAAAGCATAACAAATTCGCTTGAGGAAAGCAATTTGGGGCCCATAGGCCGGGCCGAGAAACCAACAACGAACCCGCGCAGAGATGCTTCACCAGTCCGAGGGGTTCTTGCGGGGACAGGTGCAGGGTTGGGACGAGGCGGGGGTTCTTGTGGGGGGAGCCTGCCAGGGCAAATCCGTGTCTAGTGGCCGGGCCCGGGATCAACCGACAAGTATGCTTGTTTAGCCAAATCCTTTGCAGACCCTCCCCGCGGCTTGCCGCGGGGGGCGTCACTTCGACATCTTTGACAATATTTGCCAGCTGGTAAGAATATCAAGTGCTCGCTGAACCTGATTGTCCTCCTCAACGAGGCGCTTCACCACGTCGGACGCGCCTTCACCAGGCACCTTCACACCGCGCATGTCCAGAATCTTCTCTTTCACATCCTGGGGCATATCCTCCGACGGATCAGCCAATATATGGTTTTTGAGATCCTTTTCCTTCATTCGCGGGTGTGTTGGGTCGTCGCTTGGGGAGAGGTCTCTACGCTCCACCACTACATCTGGAACAATCCCACTGGCCTGAATGGCGTTGCCGTTCGGCGTGTAGTATCTGGCAATGGTAAGCTTTAGGCCTGAGCCGTCTCGTAGGGGCTCAACCGTTTGAACCGAGCCTTTTCCAAACGAGGTCGTTCCCAGCACCACACAACGGCCATGGTCCTGCAAGGCCCCGGCTACGATCTCTGCTGCGCTTGCACTTCCCCCATTTGTCAGCAGCACAATAGGATATGGACGCTTAACCTTGTTCTTGCGGGCCATGTAGGTCTTGGAATGGGCCTCCCGCCGTCCCTTGATAGAAACAATCTGTCCGGTATCAAGAAAGATGTCTGCCACCTCGATAGCTTGATCCAGAAGCCCTCCTGGGTTGTCGCGAAGGTCCAGTATCAACCCTTTCAGAGGCTCTTTGTCCTGTTCCAGCTTCTGCAAAGCTGCCATCACGTCTAGCCCGGTCTTTTCTCTGAAGTTAGTAATCCGGACATAGCCATAGCCAGGTTTGAGCAGATGCGCCCGAACACTCTCAAGCGGAATGATGTCGCGCATAAGAGTGAAATCAATAGGTTCGGCTACTCCCTTGCGCCAGACAGTAATCACAACCTCGGTGCCTTTCTTTCCGCGCATCTTCTTAACGGCTTCCCACAGCATCATTGCCTTGGTCTCTTCGCCATCTACCTTGATGATCCTGTCTCCAGCCTTGACCCCGGCTTTATAGGCTGGGGTTCCCTCAATTGGAGAGATGACTGTGATCATTTTGTCTTGCATGGTAATCACAATACCTATGCCGCTGAATTCTCCCTTGGTCTCTATCTGCAGGTCTTTGTAGGCATCGGGGAGGAGGTATGCAGAATGAGGATCAATAGAGTTTATCATGCCTTGGATTGCTCCTCTGATAAGCTCCTTTGACTCCACCGGATCTACATAGTTCTTTTCAATGATATCCAGAACATCACTGAACACCTTAAGCTCCTCGTAGGTCTGGTCCGTACCGGCCAAAAGATGTTGGCGGACGCCACTGACCCCCAACCAAAGGATGGGGAAAGCAATAAGCAACAATCCAACAATTGCCTTGTGTCTTCTGATCAATTTTGCCACAGTGCCTCCTTGGCCGAATTCGTGAAGTCCTTGCACTCTACTGCGTGTATTCAGCCACCGCCTATTGGTGGGGGGTCTTACAGGAACCATCTCGACCCAAACGAATTCTGTCGCGATGCGCTACAAGTTCAATATTTACAAGCAATAAATATACCAAAAAAACCCAAAGATTACAATCTTCGTTGCCATTAAACCCGGTTTTTCAACTTGCCCGTCTGCAGAACAAAAAGTTTCACGAGGCGAAACCTTTGTCCCTAAGGCTGAGTGAGCACCTCGAGTCCCATTGCCCTGTGGAGCCCTGCTTTTGCAACGTTGAAGGCACTCAAGGCATTGTAATAGTTGTTCTGTGTCTGGGTTAGAAGGGTTTGAGCGATGAGCATGTCGGTTGATGTTGCGATCTGTTCTTTGTATCGTTCCTCGTTCATCCTGTAGTTTTCCGTGGCTTGTTCCACCGCCTTTTCCACCGTTGTCACCGCGTTTTCTGCTGCCTTCACCGTGAGGTAGGCCCCTTTGACTTGTTGGCGGATATTGTCCTCAACGCTAGTCCTGTTAAGCTTTGCCTGATTCCCGCGCCTCACTTTTTCCTGGGCACCATAGCGTGTCTTTCCCCATTCCCAGAAGGTCCACGATGCAACGGCCATAACATCCCACTCTTCTTCTTTGAGGATCCCCTCTCCTCCGTCCAACGCAAAGTCTTCGCCCCTCTTGTAGTAGTTTGCCAGAAGATCTATTGATGGATAGTAATCTGATTTCGTCAATCTCACCTCTTTCTCCGCAGTTTCTACTTCCAGGTCTGCAACCTTCATTTCGGTCCTTTGTTCCATGGCAGTTTCCACACAGTCTTCATAGGTTCGGGTGAAAACCTCGTAGGTCAAGACATCTTCTATGGTGAAAGTGGCATCAACGGGACGCCTCAGGACGGTGTTAAAACGCGACCTTGCGAGCTGAACATTGTTTTGTGCAACCACGAGATCCTGCTGGGTATTAGCCAGCTCTACCTGAGCCTGGAGGAAATCGTTCTTGGGTACCATCCCCACTTCATAGAAGTTTCTGGAAACCTTGCTCTGTGCCTGCAACTGGGTTACGGCCTGTTGAGCCACTTTCTCGAGTTTTTCCTTCTGAAGGACTTCGAAGTATGCTGTCTTGACCTGCAAAATAAGGTCCTGGCGGGTTTCCTGTTCAACAAGTTCAGCTATATCAAGACCTAGAGTGGAGATATTGTACTGGGTCAACCTGGAAAAGCCCGAAAAAATGGGCTGCCTGGCTGTTGCGGTGAACTCATATAAGTCTTCCGGGTTAATAACAAAGCCGTTAAGTGTGGTCTCTCCATCTGCACGCCTGTACGTATAATCGGCGCTCAGCTTTGGAAGGAACTCCGTGAACTGCTTCTTCTTGTTAGCCTCGGCAGCTCCCACACCCTCTATTGCCGAGAGAACTTGGGTGCTGTGCTCGAGGGCGTGCTGAATGCTCGATTGCAGGGTGAAGTTTGGCGGGGGTTCTTCGGCCCGGCAAAGCCAGGGGGATCCCGCCAAAACCACAACAAGAAGCGAGAGGGTTATCCGCAAGTAATCTGGCTTTTTTCTATGTGTGGTGTGGTGTTGCATGGGTTCATTGCCTCCTATACTTCATCTTCCCCGGTTCCCGGACACATCGCAAGCTCAACTGCCAGTCGGGCAAGTCCCGCTTGGCGAGCAGTGCCTGAATCGGGGGCTGTTTGCCCAAATCCACCGCCAAAAAAAACGACGGACCAACAATAATCGACATCATTGCAACGGGTTATCTCAGAGCAGGGCCGTCGAAATCTGTCACCTTGCCGAGTTAGTTGCTAGGCTATTCTTTCCTTCGTTTTTTTGCCCCTTCGGGTCTGCCGATTTCACCGGATCTTCTTTGTTGGTGGGCACTTGAAGTACCTTAGTACGTCGGCGCACCCACCGCCGCGAATCTCCGGCAAACTTGACAGGCGGTGGATCAGGGTTTGAGTTTCCTGTTGACCATTTTGGCCAGTCTTGATACAGGAGAACCTGAGCGGGGGGTGCCGCCTTCGGTTTTCCTTGCTCAACAAGCCTCCACTGGACGCGTAAGAATGGGCTTCTTCCGGTTCGGTGGGGGTTTTTTATTCATTGATTTGGGTTGTTTAATATCATAGCCTGAGTATTGCAAGCCCTATCTATGGGGTTTTCTTGAACTGCAATAGCGAGCGCCTGAGTAACCAACTGCTGTTATTCAAGTTTGCATACCCGTGCGGAGCAAGGGATGCAAGCAATCTAAGAATGGCAGAATTCCTCACAGTCGCTGCGAGGCACTGCCGTCGAGCAGAACATTCCCTGTCCCGCTATGGCGGGACTGCGGGGAGCTTCAATTCGACCAGGCAAGATCATGCGCTTGATACGCAATTCCACCCGGGACCTGAGCCTGATCGGCGTGGCTGCATGGCAGCAAGGAGGAGACCATGAAACAAGAGCTTATCGAGATGCTTTGCGAGAAGTCTTTTATGTACAGCAAAGAGCCCATATATCGACTGGTTTCTGGTCGCCAGAGCCATTTCTACGTGAACTGTAAACCCACGACACTACATCCGAAGGGGATGTTTCTTGTCGGTCACATGGTTTTCGATTGTGTCAAGGAGGCTGATGCACAAGGGATAGGCGGCCTGACTTTTGGGGCGGATCCTGTGGCCTTAGCTGCAGCTTTTGTCTCTTATTTGAAGGAAAAGCCTCTGAGGGCATTTTCAATCCGCAAAACGCAGAAGGATCACGGTATCGTCAAGTGGCTCGAGGGGGATATGCAACCAGGGGAGAAAGTAGTTATTGTTGAAGATGTCGTCACCACCGGGGGTTCTACCATAAAGGCCGTGGAACGGGCCCGGGCAGAAGGTCTTGAGGTGGTCAAGGTCGTTGTGCTGGTGGATCGCGAAGAGGGAGGCATGGAGGCCGTAAAGGCGCATGTGGACTCCATCGAAGCAATCGTCACAGTAGCAGACCTTATGGCCGTGTACCAAAAGAGAGAAGTGGTGAGCAACACTTGAGAGGGGGTGCTGTCCCAGTGGAACGCAAGAGAGAGTTCAAGGTGCTGATAGACCTTGAAAAGCAAAACAGACTTAATACAGAGGGATGCCCGGCATGCGGCAAGAAGTTCAGTCTTGGAGACGAGGTGGTCTTGGCCCGAGGGAGGTGGCACGGCTACAAATATATACATCAAAACGAAGCTGTGTTCGACAAGCATGCTAACAAACACTACGAGCGCGGATATTATAGAACCAAGAAAGGCATGTCACCATAGGTGGTTTCGTGGAGCAATATGATTTGACAGCACGGATGACCGTATAATAACTTGCCGGTAGAATTTTTGAGAGCGAGATTTTCGTGAGCCTGAAGACAGCACACATGAAAACAGAAACCCTACGACCAGTGGCGTCTTCGACCAGGAGGAAGTTTTGTCTTTCCTGCGGAGAAAATGAACTTCCCAAGGGAAGGCGTCGGTATTGTGCTGATAAATGCAGAAAAAGGCTGGAGTTTGCCCTATACATTGCGACAGGACTTGTCCAGACCCTGCGTGCACGTTACGCAGCGTTTTCGTACACGGACACCATTCTTATCCTGGATATTCTGCCGGTGGGGGCCAAGACAATATCAAGATTTGTATGGCAGAGGGACGGACACAAGAAGGTGGCCGAAGATCTTCTGGGTATGATTGAACAAGCAGGGCGCGAATGGTACAAACGCGAGGAACAAACGGGTTCAAGGTGGTGGGCATCGCAGCATCTCCTGGATGAAGCATCGCGCAGGGACATTCCTGCGAGCGCCATCGTTCCGACTTCAAAGAAGACGCCCCAGTTGAACTATAAAGCGAAAAACGCGCTGAGACTTCTGGAGTTGACCAGAGAACAGATTGTGTCCAAAGACAGCATGCAGCGCATCAAGTCTGCCTATAGGAAGCAGGCAAAACTGTTTCATCCAGACAAGGGTGATACGAGTAATCGATTTGTCCAGATCAATGAGGCCCATGCAGAACTCCTCAATTGGGCAGAAAACCCCAGGTTCCATTCCAGGGCAGCCCTACCGAATAGCTGGTGCTATGATGCCTCAAGAAAAAGATGGGTGCCGCCCGTATAGCTGTTTTGCATTCGCTTGTGCCGAAAGTCGCTACTTGACTCCAATGTTTTTCCTGCCAACCCTGATTTGACCGGACATGTTCCTGATTCTTGCATCCCAATAACTACTTTGGCTTGTGGTAAGTAAAGGGCGATAATCGCTGTAACACAACGCGTTCCAAAGATTTCTCCTTGACCGGTGACGTCGGTTTTCTTATAGTCGCTGCGCCAAAAAACAAGTTGTTATGAATAGAGTCCTGGGAATAAACTCGGTTTACCATGAATCCTCTGCCGCATTGGTAGTCGATGGGGAGTTATTGGCAGCAGCAGAAGAGGAACGGTTCTCACGAAAGAAGCACGCCAAGGAGGCAAGGATTGACAATCCTCATGATTTGCCCCTCAAAGCCATTAAGTACTGTCTGGATAGCGTCGGCGTAGGCCCCGATGAAATCGACGCATTCTGCTACTCCTTTAACCCCCACCTTCGGGCCGATCAGTTTCAATTGGATACAGAGGCCCACGATGGTGGCTGGGGAAGTGCCGAGGGGGAAGAGGTCTTCAGGGCATGTCTCCAAAAAGTCCCCGTGGTATTGTCCCGCTTTCTGGGTGTAGATCTCCAGGAGCGATTCCATTGGGTAACACACCATTTGGCTCATGCTGCCTCCGCATTCTTTGCCTCCCGATTCCCAGAGGCGGCCGTTCTTGTGGCAGACGGGATAGCTGAGAACGCCAGCACCATGATAGCCAAAGCAAGCGGCACCAAAATCACGGAGCTGGAAGAGATCCACTACCCACACTCTCTGGGGTTCTTGTGGGAGAAGCTAAGTGAGTTCTTGGGCTTTACCAGCCGCGATGCAAGTAAAGTCATGGGGTTGGCGGCGTATGGAGACGAAAACGGATTCTCGAAGACCTTTGATACTCTATGCTGGATGGACACGGATGAATTTCGGGTGAACCGTTCTTTGGCCCAGTTTCGGCAGCCCCGCTTTGACAAGCTGGCGAGCTTGTTGGGACCCAAGAGGATGCACTCAGAGGCAATGGCGCATCGGCATTACAACATTGCCTCATCTCTTCAAAGATTCACTGACCAGGCGATTCTTGCATTGGCAAGAAAAGCCTTTGATCTGTTTCCCCAGAAGAATCTGTGTATGGCCGGGGGCCTGGCCTTGAATTGTAAAACCAATCAACTAGTAAAAGACCGGGGCCCATTTGAAAACCTGTATATTCCCCCGGCGCCACATGACGCCGGGACTGCGGCCGGCGCCGCTCTCATAATCAACTTCAAGCTCGACGCAAACTCCAGCGGGCTGGGCGCTGTACCTCCAAGCCCGTATCTTGGGCCAACTTTTTCCAACAGAGAGATTGAGGAAGAAGTTGCTCGTTTGGGCCTCAAAGCTGACTATACGGAAGAACCTTGGGAAAGAGCAGCAGCGCTGCTTGCCAAAGACCAAATCATAGGATGGTTTCAAGGTCGTATGGAATTCGGACCTCGCGGTTTGGGCAACAGATCCATACTCGCAGACCCACGAACGAGCGAGGCGCGTGAGAGATTGAACAAGAAGATCAAACACAGGGAGAACTTCCGACCACTCGCTCCAAGTGTTCTAGCGGAAGCAGCGGATGAATGGTTCTCCCTTGGCCGTTGCTCCGAAAGCCTGGCGTACATGGTCTTTGCTTGTCCTGTTAGGCGTGATAAAGTGCCAATAATACCGGCTGTTGTTCATGCCGACCTTACGGCAAGGGTTCAATTGATAAAATACGAGGACAATTCGAAATTTTACAAACTCATAAAAGCTTTCCGTGAGAGGACCGGCGTTCCCATGGTCTTGAATACGTCTTTTAACATAAAAGAGCCAATTGTCTGTACGCCTCACGACGCCCTCGAAACGTTTAAGAAGTCAAACCTCGATGCGCTAGTAATAGGGAACTATGTGGTGGATGGCAGGCACTGAGGAAAGGCAGAAGTTGTCTTTCGACACGGGGGCGGCGATCTTACACAGATGCTTTAAGCCAGGGATTCATGAGCGCTTCACTCTATTCTCGGTAAGAATCTCAGATTTGAAGGTGCATCACTGCCATGCAGAAGTTCGTTTTGGATGATATTTGCTGCCCTGCAAGGATGGAAGGTGACGCTTGTCATGGCCGCCTGGTGTTGGGTAATGAGACCGTTACGCCTGTTCATGCGCGACAGGACAAAGATGAACTTGTCGAGGGGATCCTGGCCTGCCAGGACTGCGGAGGCGCCTACCCTGTTTTGTGCGGCCTTCCCATCCTCGTTACGGACCCGTGGCACTATCTGTGGGACAGGTACGACACCATTACCGGCCTCGCAAGGGAGGCAGGCTTTCCGGTTGGACAGACCATGGATCAGTTGATCCGGACAAAGAATGCAGACACAGCTCCAAGAACAGAGAAGGAAGACAAGTACGAGAGTCTGGCGACAACGCACGAATATCTGGCCGTTCACTTCGACGATTTCTGGAGGACTTTGCCAGAAGGTCACCCCTTTCGAGCCATCGTGCATGATCATTACGGCTCTGATTTCTACTCTGTCGCAGTTGGAATGCTCGAACCGTTCCTGGATCCGACCATGCTGGCTCTTGATCTCGGCTGCAGCGTGGGACGTGGTGTCTACGAATTGGCCGGGCACTGCAAGCTGGTCTATGGAGTAGAATTCGCCTTCAGGTCAGCTTCTGTGGCACGCCGTGTCCTGCGCCATTTCCCCTGCCCTATGAATGACTACTGGCTAAAATTCGATGGGGACATCGGCGAGAAGCGTCTTCTCCCGGATTTCAGCCGAGACAATGTGGAAATCGTGGTTGCGTCTGCCGCCAATCTGCCCTTTTCCCCAAACAGTTTCGGCGTTACTAACAGCTGGAACATTATCGACCGATTGGCGGACCCGGAAGGGACAATTGCAGAACAAGAGCGGGTGCTAAGGCCGGAAGGGATTCTTTCGTTGACTTCGCCATACAATTGGAACACCGCCCTCACTGGGAGAAAACGGTGGATCGGGGGAACGAAGGGTGTTCGAACGGCGGATGCAATCCGCGGGCGTATTTTGCAGAACTTTGAGATTCTCGATGAGAAAGCCTACATTCCTTGGATATTCTGGATTTTCGAGCGTTTTTTCGAGGTGTTTTTTGCCCATGGCCTGATTGCCCGTAAAAGGTAGTCGGCTGCGTTTTCTGTCGTAGGCGACTTGACTATTTTAGATCATGCTAGAAACCAAATTACTAAAAGACCTACAAAGGATTAATAAGAGCGTTGTGCACAGAAGGGAGAACTTTGAAAAGACCTCAACATCCAGTCATATCTGGCACCAAGTGGTTGAATCGCAAAAGCAGGGGCTTCAAAAGAGGCTCATTGTCATACTCAACAGTCGAGGTTGCTCCTACGCCATTAACAATGCCGGGCCTTGTTTCAATTGCGGTTTGGTAACAGCTTCGAGCCAAGGGGAAGCCGTCTCTTGTGCAGAAACCGAACAGCAGATTGAGAAGATCCTGAGGACACAAGACTTTGCCGGACAGAATATCACCGAGTTCGACTTGTTCAACGCCGGGTCTCTGTTGAATGATTGGCAGGTTTCTCCGGAAATCAGGTCAATGCTTTTTGAAAAGATTGGTGGGATCAACAGCATTGAGGATATTCTTATTGACTCAAGACCGGAAGACATAGACGAGAAAAAGATATTGGAGATAAAAGACAAAATCGGACAAAGGCGGCTGTGGGTAGGGATTGGTCTTGAAACGGCAGATGATACCATTCGCAACTTCTGCATCAACAAGAACTTCTCATTGATCGACTTTGAAAAAGCGGTGGATGTCTTGAAGTCATGCGGCGTGCATCTGTTTTCCTATGTGATGTTTAAGCCGGCAATTTTGACTGAGAGGGAAGCGATTGATGATGGTGTGAATACTATCAAATATCTTTCGAGCTTATCATCGAAAAAGAACATTTCCTTGAAGATGTCGCTCGAGCCCGGCGTGGTGCAGGGAGATTGTCTGCTCACGGAGATGTATGCCAATGACCTGTATACTACTCCTTGGCTTTGGTCTGTGGTGAGAGTAATATTTGAGACGCACGAGTTCTCCAAGGGCCGGTTAAGGGTGGGGATTCCGGAGGAAGTGCCTAAGGTTCTGGACAGGAGGCACAACTATGACAAAAAGGGAGAAGCGTGTGCCTGTTCGGCGGCGGTTGAAGATTGTATAGCAGAATATAATAACACGAGGGTGTTATCGGCATTTGATAATTTGCCGAAGTGTGATTGCAAGAAGAGGTGGAAGGTTTTCCTAGAGGAGGAGAGAAATAGAGGAAGACGGACACTGGGAGAGCGGGCCAAAGACATTGTGTCCAAGCTCGGCAACCAGGGTTGAAGCTGTTTCCATCAAGCGGAATACCCCACGGGGGCGTCCACCCGAGCACAAGTCAGAACATAAAACCCTGAATTATTCATAAGAGACATTTAATCCAGTTCGATGAATATGCTGCCAAATCGACTTCATAGTCTGTTTTCATTGATACGTCATCCATATTTGGAACGAGAGGAAATAGTCAGCTTCCAAGATAGACAGTTACGCCGTGTCGTCACCCACGCCTATGAAAACGTCCCCTATTACAGAAGGCTCTTTGATCGAGAGGGTCTAAAGCCTCAAGATATCAGAAGCGTCGATGATCTTTCAGCCATTCCGATCACTTCAAAGAGTGACCTGCAAATGCTTCATGCACGAGAATTGGTGTCACGCCGGGCGAATCTGGAACGTCTTATTGTCCTCAGAACAGGAGGTTCCACGGGTAAGCCCATGGTTGTCAGGCGAACCTGGGCGGAGGAAAGGTTACTCCAAGCGTTCCGATGGCGTGCCATGCATTACTATGGACAGCGAAGCACGGACCACATTGCACGCATTTCGTTCATTGAAGAAACACACCCCCGCGACTACCAGCTCGTTCGACGATCCATACAAACCTTAGGCCTCTATAAGTGGACCAACATTGATTGCCGTTTTCCATTGAGGGACATTCTTCGAAAAGTTCAGGACGTGAACCCTGATATTTTGAAAAGCTACCCTGGAGTTGTACACCGCCTGTCTCACCTCCTACAAGAACACGATAAGAAACCGATTTGTCCTCGCTTCGTAGTGGTGGGAGGTGAGGTGCTCACCCCCTTGATGCGCGAGCATGTGAGGGAAGCTTTTAGGGTACCCGTCTTCAATATTTATGGTAGCTACGAATCTAACGTGCTTGCCTGGGAATGCAAGGAAACAGGCGAACTGCATACGTGCGATGACTGTACAATTGTGGAAGTGTTGAAGAATGGCACCCCGACAAAAGAAGGAGAGCAGGGTGAAGTGGTGGTAACAAATCTTCATTCGTTTGCAATGCCTTTCATTCGATATCGGTTGGATGACATTGTGACAAGAGGAACCGATACCTGCAAATGCGGACAACCATTTTCGACCATACGCAACATTCAGGGGCGTGTAATGGATTACTTCCTGCTGCCGGGAGGAAGGCTGATACACCCCTGGGAACTGTCGTATTTGATCGACATAGCTTCCTGGATTCGAGAGTATAGACTAATTCAGGAACGTGAGGATCGGATAGTTTCACAGATTGTGCCAAGAGACAATGCACCGGAAGAAGAGATAAAAAAGATAGAAAGCTTCGTTAAGGAGCGGGTCGGTGCGTCTGTTGAGTTCCGAATTGAATTGGTTCCGGAGATACAGTGCGAGCCGAATGGCAAATTCCGAGTCTTCCGTTCTCATGTTACATCCGACTAGGGCTTCCCATTTTGGCCCTTGTCACCACCATCTTCTGCGAAACTCGACACGCGCTATTCCCGTGAATACTTGAAAACAACCCCCCAGTGTCATATGTTTTAACTATCCAATAAGGTTGCCTGGCAATCAGTCATTGATACTTACGAGTTGGTACTTGTGGAGGTGCTGTTGTATCTTGCACAACGCACAATAAAGGGTAAGCGCCACTATTTTATCAGGGAGTCATACAAAAAAGATGGCGATCTGTTTAGAAGCCGAGAGCTCTTTGGTTTGGGTACGAACCTGGCAAAGTATGTGATTTATCCTGGGGGACGTGCCTTCTATATCGATGAAGTAGTGGAAGACAGCCTCTCCTCTTTGGGTGTGACGCCAGGCGTGGATGAGATTGAAGATGTCTTCTGGCCGTTTATCAAACCCGAGGTGAGACGGGTTATAGAGCCATATCGACACAGGGGAAAAGGAGGAAAGATAACTCCAGAGGAACAAGAACAGATCTGCATATGGGCAAGCGAGTTTGACAAAAGACGGATTCACTATTTGAGATCGGGACGGATGGATCAGGGCGGGCTTGGACGAATGCATCTTAAACTCTACGTTTGGCTCTCCGCAA
>JAFDFO010000180.1 GCA_019309815.1 Deltaproteobacteria bacterium | reverse complement strand
CTTGAGTCTTGCCGTGTAGGCATCCTTGAGCATACCAACAAGGTTATCAAACTCGTACGGCTTTTCCAGATAGCCGAACGCCCCCAGCTTCCCGGCCTCTACTGCGGAATCGACCGAACCGTGGCCCGTAAGCATCACGACCTCGAGCCACTTGTGTTTGTCCTTCAGGACTTTGAGAACCTCCGTACCGTCCATCCCGGGCATCCTCAGGTCCAGGATGGCTACATCAAACTGACCTTTCTTTGCAGCCTTGATGGCCTGCTTCCCGTCAGAGGCCGTGATAACCTCAAAATCTCTGAGGGAAAGCCGCTCGGAGAGGGACTTCAGGAAGTCCACCTCGTCATCGACCAAGAGCAGTTTAATCGTTTTCTCCTCGCTCATGTTGTCACCTCCTTGCTCCAATATGAGTAATGGTGTCCTCTACCACTGAATTGGCTAAATTGCAATAAAAAAAACAGGTTATGTCGAAACCACGAAAGCGATGAAACGGCAGACACGACTCCCCGTTCAATCGTTCCCCGGCAAACTCACACACTGGCGGGCCAGGCAACTCTGGCCATTTAACACACTGATCCAGCAACACAGGGCCCGGTCTCACGAATTTCCAGTGTTCCGTCTTCACTGTGCGCCCTTGTTTCCTGACATTAGGGGAGGAATTAGCAAGTGTCGTGCCAACACCGTGGGGAACCACTTCCAGCCTAACAAACTGACAATACTGCTTATTTTTGCTGATATTCTTGCCATTCGATATTTTCCCATGGGGGTTGGTGTCGCCATTTTTTACAGATTGTAAAGGATGCGCCAATTCCTGATTAGTCACCTCAGATTGCCGCTTCGCGGATGTCTGCTTTATGACGCTATCCAATGACCGTGGCGTGGGAAAGTGCATGGACAATACGCTCCACCCTGGCTGCACGGATCCGCTCTTCGTGCTCAACCTTTCTTGAGTGGGCGTTATTAATCTTGGACACCAGGTCCGACGTTTCGCACGGTTTTATGAGGAAGTCGTAGGCACCCAGTCTCATCCCTTCGATGCCGGTTTCCATCGTTGCATGGCCGGTCAGCATGATTACTTCCGTCAGTGGCCTGGCGCTTTTGATTTCGCGAAGCGCCTCAACCCCGTCTACGATAGGCATTTTCACGTCCAGTACAACAACATCGAAGTTGAAACCCCTCACCTTCCCAATTGCGTCTTCGCCGCTGAAGGAAGTGGTCACAACATAGTCGCGTAGTGCCAAGCGTTCAGCCAAATTCTCCACGAACAGTTCATCGTCATCTACCAACAAGACCCTAGTTTTCATACTTGCTCCTCTCCTTACTCTTCTTTGATCAAGTTCTTGGCAGTGTCAAAGTTACCGGCTTCTGCAAATGCCGCTGCCGTCATGGTCGTCTCTATTTTGTGTCTGTAGGCAGCCTTCATACTGCTGACCAGCATTTCGATATCGACAGGTTTTTCCATGTAGTCAAAGGCGCCAATCCTGCGGGCTTCATCCTCATGTTGTTTGGTCCCGTGCCCTGTGAGAATGATCACTTGGATGGTCGGGTATGCTTTCTTGACCTGCCGCAAGACCTCCATGCCATCAATCCCCGGCATCTTGAGGTCTAGTACCATCACGTCAGGCTCCTGCCGGCGAACAAAGGACAGGGCTCCCTCTCCGTCGTAAACCGTGTCTGTGCCCAATTCGCGCATGCTTAGTCGTTCAGCCAGGGACTGCACGAACTCTATCTCGTCGTCCACCAGCAATACTTTAAACTTCCCCATTTTTCTTTTCCCCCCTCTTGGCAGTTGATTTTGGTATGCGCCTTCCATTGATAATCTCTCGTGCAGCGTCGATTTCACCCACCTCGGCAAATGTGGCCGCGACCATTGCATCCTCAAATTTTTGCCACAACGGTTTCTTCTCCTTCTCCCTTGTGTGCTTTCTTGCTGAAGCCTTCCGTATTGTTTCAACGAGGTCCTCGTTGTCGAAAGGGATGACCAGATCAGCAAAGGTACCAAGCTTCATGCACTGGATAGACCAATGGATCGTGGCCTGCACACTGAGGGTGATCACCTCGGTAAAGGACCCGCTTTTCCTTATGGAGTTCAGTAGCTGCAAGCTATCCGCCCCCAGATCATTCATGTTGACAATGACAACATCGATGTCCTTGTTGTGCACCATAGCACTCGTCTCCGGAGTGCTTTGGACAAAATCGACCGTGAAATCGCCAGAGGCCAGGCGGCTGTAAAGAGTCTCCATAAATGGTGTGTTTTGACCGACCAACAAGATATTCGTGCTCCCGTTTTCAACCGCTAATGCTTGCATTGTTCAACGGTGTAACCATATGAGAAGAGTTAAAAGCTTCAATTGTCTACCATACAGAGCAACCATCGTGCCAATTAGGTAATATCCCATTATATCAAACAGTTATAATTATTCGACAACTGACCATTGTCACCGTGCGTTTTAAAATGTTGCATAATGGAACATAAGCGAGCGTTTCATTTAGGCTCATATTGAATCTACTTTGGGGCAACAGGGGCATCTTCTGTGCTTCACTCGCTCATGACAACCTTGCAGGGTCTGCATGGAAGAGACGGGCACGGACAAGTCCTCGTTCTACTGGCTTTCCAAAGGAACTCTGATCGTTATCCTGTTTCCTCGGGGTTTGAGATCCTCTGCCTCAATGGAACCCCCAAGCTGTGCTGCGATGAGACCCAGCACTGAGAGGGCTACACCGTTTTTCTCCTCGGTCTCTTCGAACATGGCTTGGGGCGCGGAAACCTGCCTGTTGATCGACTCGGCCTGGGGTGGCCCCTCATCTGTAATGACAATCTGGGCAAGGCTATCGGTCTGCCCGGATGTGACCGTTACAGAGGAGTCTTTGGGTGCGGCCTGGAGTCCTCGATCGATGAACCCAAACACGACTTGTTGGAGCCGAAAAGGGTCGGTTTGAATGGTGAGCCTCCCATTGGACAGGCGGGTTTCGAGGCGGACCTCCTTGAGGTTAGCGAATCGTTGTGCAAGATTGTTGATGTCCTGCAGGAGCTCATTGAGTTCCAGAGACACCAGTGGGTCGTCCATGCTGTGGGCAAAACGATTCAGCCGTGTGACGATCGTCACGCTCCGATTCACCTGTGCTGCGATCGAGGACAGCAGTTCCTTGAAGCGGGGGAAAGTCTCCCAGTCAGACGGAGGCGGTGAATATTCGAGCAAATCACCGATCAACCCCGAGGTCTCCCCAATGATGGCCAGGGTGTTCTTAATCTCATGAGAAAGGCTCGCGGACACTTTGCCGACAAAGGCGAGGTATTTTGCTCTCATCACGTCTTCGCTGTTCTCTTTCATAATTTCACTCCTTGCGTGTCTCTTGTATACTTGTTTTCATCTTCGCAATAAGTTCCTCGAGGTCCACCGGTTTCATCAGGAAGTCGAAGGCGCCTAAATGCATCCCTTCGATCCCCTCTTTTGTGGAACCATGACCGGTTAGCAGGATGACCTGGATATCTGGATGCGTGTTTTTGATCCGCCCCAGAATTTCAAGGCCTCCCATCCCCGGCATGATCACATCCAGAACAACCACGTCGATTGTTTCTTCTTTAAGGATGCCTAGAGCATCTTCCCCATTGTTCGCTGTTTCAACCTCCATACCGTGGAGCATCAACCTCTCTGCAAGCGCCGTCACAAATTCCTGCCTGTCATCAACCAAAAGTACGGAAAGCTTTTTCATTTTTCGCTCAGAACCCCTTGATTTCCTTTAGAAGTCCAACCGCAAGAGTGGTCCATTTCTCTTTCTCGCTCAACGTCATACAGGCCCTGTGTGCGACCTTCGGTACAGGTCTTAATGAAAAAACTTAGCTTAGACACCTGGCTTTGTGTCAGGTTCCCAAACTGGAGGCTACATCGCCTCATGGTCGCAATACCAGGGGGTTGTGTGCTAGGCACTTCAAAATCTCTGACGATTTCAAATGGCACGTAACCCATGAAAAAATCACGATTTGTCAAGAATATATCTGCAGATAACCCGTTTTTCTGCTTCCCGAGAGCAAGATAATGAAAGGCAAGCCCACGCATACTCACATCAATAATCGGGCCCACTTTCTCAAAATGAGGGCCAACCGCAACAAAAGCACCGCTCTGGATGTTGAGCCGCTTCTGTCTCCTGCGATCAACCTGTTCTTGCGTGTTGGTCATGACACTGAGCCTCCCCTGTCATAAAGCAGAAGCACATGAAGTTTCTTCATTTCTCTCTGAGAACCCCTTGATTCCCCTTGAAAATCCCAAGAGGAATCAGGGCCATGGGCGGACATGAGGACGCTCAGGCTTCTCCTTGACGGTCTGTAGCGCTGGGAGCTCCCGGTGTATTGAGGGGCATTCCTGATGTCAGGAAGCAACAGGTGCAGAAACAGATCATGAACACGCTTCATCTGGCATCCTCCGATTCGGGTGGAGGCTTCAACAAGTTCGCCCCGGACTCAAGGCGCTCAACCAGGATCAGTTCCAAAGCCTCCTCGTACGGTCCAATCACCGAATCGATGACCTTAACCTTCTTCCAAGTGAGATACTGATAGAATTCGTCCTCAACGCCACCACAGATGACCCAGTTGATCCCTTCCGAAATGATCATGTGGCAGAGATCCTCTGCCGAAACGGTCGGCAAAACCACTGTCTTGCGATGATCTACACGCCCTTCATGATCCACGGACACGATGAGCACCTCTGTTGTCTGGTCAAACCGAGGGGCAACGTCATTACGCCATATGGTTATGAGTACTTTTTCTTCCATGTGCCTTATCGTCCGTGAGGTGAGAAGTGTTTGGAATGTACCGATAGGGTTAGCAATCGCCGTGCCAAAGTAAATATGTAATGATAAGAGGGGATTAGAAATATAGGTACCAAGGGGATGTTTCAATAAGATACATTTTGAAACAGGTGGGGAAAGGGGTTGGGGGGTAGGAGGTCACGAATCGGTTATGACTGACTGAGGTGGGGCATAATTATGGTCAAATGAGGCTATACTGTTTCATTTTGCGCCACAGCGTGGATCTTCCCCAACCCAGCAACTCGGCCGCTCTGGTCCGATTTCCCCGGCTCTGCAACAGGGCTTCGGAGATCATTCGCCGCTCCATGTGCCTCCAGTCCAACGCCTCGTCAGCAAGGTCCCGTATGAATCTCTCTTGCGGTCTCACTTTCGCTTGCGTCTTGTCGGCAAAGCCTGCTGCTGGGTCGGATGTGGGAAAGTCAAATGTATCTCCTTCCAGGTACTCGGGCAAATGGTCCGGTTGGATGGTCCCTTCCTGAAACCCCTTGATGTTCCTCTTGAATTTCTTCTTGAAATGGTTTAGGAAGTGCTCCATCAGGAGCCTAACGTCTTGTCCCCGATCGCGAAGGGGTGGCACATCAATCCTCACCACATTCAGCCGGAAAAGGAGGTCTTCACGGAAGGTCCCCTGTTGCACCATCGACTTCAAATCCCGGTGGGTTCCGGCAACGACCCGCACGTTCGCCTTGACGCTCCTTGTGGCGCCGACGGGAAAGACCTCTTTGTCGTCAAGTACAGTCAGCAACTTGACCTGCAGTCCCAGGTGAAGGTCTCCGATTTCGGTAAGGAATATCGTACCGTTGTGTGCCAACTGAAAACGGCCGGGTTTGTCTCTGACTGCCCCCGTGAATGCACCTCTCGTGTGACCGAAGAGCTCAGATTCCAGCAGGGTTTCTGGCAAGGCTCCGCAGTTGACTTTGATGAACATCCCCTGCACCCGTTGCGAAAGTCGGTGGATGACCGAGGCGATAAGGTCTTTACCCGTGCCAGTCTCCCCCATAATCAGGACAGAGGAATCGGTCTGAGCGATTATGGGGAGCAGGTTGAAGACCTTGTGCATCTGTGGACTGTGTCCAATCAAACCACCGAAATCATGACCAATATGGACCTGCTTATCCAGCTCTTGTACAAGCGAAATATCCTCAAGCGTCTCGATTAAGCCAATCAGCTCTCCTTTGGCATCCTTGATGGGGGAGACCGTTATCATCACGGGTATCTTCTTTCGAGCCCGGTTGATGATGTCCCCTTCCACGCGCACCGTCTCCTCAGACTTCAGCGCCTCTTTGGCTGGACAGTTTGTGAGGCAAAGGTTGTTTCTCACGATGTATCGGCAGGGGATTCCTACTGCCTCTTCTCGGCTAAAGCCAGTCAATGCCTCCAATGCCTTGTTCATGGCTTGGAACTTAAAATCCGTGTCCAAAACAGCCACCCCTACCGGGATGCCATCAATAATCTCGCCTGCGTCCATGGCTGGGTGTATGGAAGACGGGCTGTTGGGGCGTGTTTCCACCAGAATATACTCCTTGGGAGATACGGTTTAACCAGTGTTATGTCCCAGAAGTTGTTTACAAAAGTCAAAGCATTGATGATATCCGCGTTGATTCGTTAAAGTACAAAATTCGAAGCACGAAATTCGAAATTCGAAACAATGACCAAAATCCGAATTCTCTAATTTTCTAAACAGCTTGTGAAGTGTTTCGGTCATTTGAATTTTGGTCATTCGGATTTGTTTCGTGCTTCGATATTCGAATTTCGGATTTAACGCGTCGTCTTTATGCGGAAAGAGACAATCATAGAATTATGTAAGTTATTCCCTGGACACGACACTAGTTCCCAATCATAAATAAATCTCTTGGTGATGGGCACTAACTGAAGATGATATAGCCCAGACCACTGCCCATTGTCAACAAAATAGAACAATATGAAACAAGTATGCGTCGAAGGATTCCCTGTGGCGCCTGGAGAAGATTGTCTTCGATTTTCTGGAGTTTGTTTAGAGTGGCCTTGAAACGTCACAATTGGAGGAAGGATAGACTATAATTCCAGGCAATTATGGTCGCAGACTTAGATGGGAGAAAATTCCCGGATTGGCAGATGCACCTCGTGGGGTGACTATGTGTATCAGTGACTATGCATTTGGGGGCGCAGGCGATTGTTCGAGAGGCAAAAACAAGGATGACCGTTTCACGTCACTTCCAATTTCGGTTGCTTCCAAACGGCCTCCGAGGTCGGACACAATCTGTAGCCCTATGGACCAGTGCGGGTTTTCCTCCCCAGAGGGTCGGGCCGTGGCCCCGGCTGCACCGTGACCTTCGACCTCAATGAGCACGGCGTTCTCCACAGGCGAGGCGCGGAGTATGATTTTCCCCCCGCTGCCCACACGTTCCACCATATCATCAATGAGAGTGAGTAAGAGGAAATGGATTATAGTAGGGTCATTGTAAAGGCTTGGCAATGCGTCAGCCACTTCAGGCTTCAGCGAAACCTCTCGCACACGCGCCAAACGGGTTGAGAAGGACAAGGCTTCTTCAACAACCTCTCCGGGATCAAATGTGGAAAATGCCGAGCCCATGCGTGCCGCAAACCGATCGACGAGTTGACGCTTCTTGTCCAAGATCTCGACCTGCCTCTCAACGGTCGAGAGAATGTCAGCGAACTGTTCGCGCTCCTCTTTTGTGGCTTCGGCGGCCCGTTGCAGGCAGTCACCGAGCCAACGGACTGACTCCCTGATCGCGGCCAGATGATTCTCCATGCTCGAGGTATAGACATCCAGCACTTGGCCGACAAAAGCCAACTGCTTTTGGCGCACGATCTCTCCCTTTTTGGATTCAATAGCCAATGCTTCCTTCGCCCGTCACCTGCTCAATCAAGGCCACGCTCTTTCTTGATATGCTCGAGCTTTCCGGTAAGGTCCTCGATGTCGATCGGCTTAACTACATGGAAGCTGGCACCAGCTCTCAGTGCTGTTTCCCCGACTTCACTGTCGAGTGATCCCGTCAACATAATAACGTCAATGGATGGATCTATCGCCTTAATCTTTATCAAGGTCTCCATGCCACCGATGCCGGGCATCTTCAAATCGAGCACAACGATATGCGGGCGTTCGTCTTCGATCTCGGAAAGCGCGGCCTCTCCGCTGGTTGCAACTTTGGTGTCGTAATTACGCATGCGCAGGCGTTCGGACAAGGCAGAAATAAAATCTTCCTCGTCGTCCACTAGCAACACCTTGATGTTGTGAGTCATCACAACCTCCCTCAAGGCCTCAAACGATCTGAGGCGTATGGCTAATCCTTGTTTTCATCCTTAAATAATTCGCCCGTTGTTTTGAGTTTGTCCGCCTCGTGGGCAATATCCTTTGCAGTCTCGAACTCACCAGCTTCCGCAAAAGCCGCGGCGGCCATCGTCTTTTCCGCCTTGAACTTGTACGCACCGCGAATCCGGTCGGCCAGCGTGTCAATATCCGTAGGCTTTCTGAGATAATCAAATGCGCTCAGCCTTTGGGCCTCTTCCTCGTCCTGGTCCGTGCCGTGTCCGGTCAGGATAACCACCTGAATGTTGGGATTGGTCTTGCTGGCCTCTTCCTCGTCCTGGTCCGTGCCGTGTCCGGTCAGGATAACCACCTGAATGTTGGGATTGGTCTTGCTGAGTTTGCGCAATACTTCCATCCCGTGCAAACCCGGCATCTTGAGGTCGAGGACCATCACATCGGGCTCGCTTTCTGCCACGTAGTCCAAGGCCTGCTGCCCGTCGTGGACCACATCCGTCTTAATTCCGCGCATTCCCAGTCGGTTGGAAAGCGTGTTTACAAATTCAATCTCATCGTCAACAAGCAATACCTTCATGTTTCTTCCTCCTTTTGTTTTGTCCTACCCGTAGCCGACCAAAAAAGCCCTTATGTTTCACGACCGGCTAAAGGAAAAGCCAGCGTGGTAACGTATTTGCCGTCATGAGACTCACTCCAAATTTCTCCCCCGAGTTTTTCCAATATCTCGAGTGAAAAGCCGTCGGCAACAGGATCGTCCGGCAGCGAGCCGGGAGATCCCTCTGGACCGGTGACGTGCAGGTGAAATCGATCCTCGTTAACGTTGGTTCCCACGGCGAGCGAAGCCCCCTTTTCCTGGCCTTCGATAAGCTGTGCGACATTGCCAAACATGGACAGTTGAAAGGCAGCCGGTTCGGTTTCAACCATTGCGGCCTCTTTGGCCAGTTTGACTTCCAATCGGACACCCCTTTCCGTGGCTTGTCCGAGCAAGGCGTCTCGGATTTCCTCCAAGGCCTGGTTAGCATCAATGACAGCCTTGGCTTCATTCATGCGGTCGCCAAACCGACTGAGACGCCGGGTCAACGTGGCTGCTTCACCAACGCGTTTATGGATCGACTTCAGACCCTCGAAGAATGGTTCCACGTCCAGATGCTGACCCCGATTGCGTCTGAAAAGCTCCACAATCCTGCCAAATCCCTTCTTTTTCTTCAGGTTCAACAGGTCTCCCATCCAGCCGGCGGATTCATTAATAATGGCCAGATGATTCTGCACATCATGGGTCACATCGCCCAAGACCTTGCTCAAGACCTCCAACTGGGCACGTCTCAAATCGAGGCTGTCATCAACATCCGTTGCCTTCCCCGTCGCCATAGCCTTCTCTTGCACCTGATCTGCGTTGGTTTTGCTCATGGCCCCTGTTGCCTGGGCTTCACATCGCCGACATCGGAATCCGCTTACAACTTGGACTCTCTGGGAATCTCGATGACAAACTTTGTACCCTTATTGACCTCGCTTTCCACCGAGACTTTCCCGCCCAGTTTTTCAATGATCCCGTATGTTATGGAGAGGCCAAGCCCTGTGCCTTTGCCCATACGCTTCGTGGTATAGAACGGCTCACAGATCCGTTTCAGCTTGTCCGGGGCAATCCCACAGCCGCTGTCGCTAATGCTCACTGCCACCATCTCTTCATCCTTGATCCAGGTGCCTACACAGATCTCGCCCCCCTTATCCACAGCGTCCATGGCGTTGTTAATGACATTTAGAAAGACCTGCTGAAGTTGTCCACGGTCACTTACGACCGTTGGCAAGTCTTCGTGCAGCTCCAACACTAGGCGGACATCTCGATGGAACGCTTCCTTCTCCAAGAAACCCAGGACCTCACGGATAAGCTCGTTGATGTCAACGACCTCGGGGCTTACATGCATTTGGCGGGCAAAACCAAGCAAGCGGTGGGTGATGGTCCGGCACCGTATGACTGCGCCGTGAATTGACCGCAGCAGGTCCAAGAATCGATCCTTGTTGGCAAAGTCTTCTGACATCTCCGTCAGGTCCTTCATCAGACCCGCTTTTTCGTTGATGATAGCCATGGGATTGTTTATCTCGTGGGCTACCCCGGAAGCGAGCCGACCGATCGAGGCCAGCTTATTGGAGTGTTCGATTTTATGCAGTATGGCATCATGGTCTTCCTCTGCCTCCCTGAGTCGCATTACAAATCTCCGTGTCATCCACAAGGCCAGGAGAACGACGCCGATGAAACTCGCGATTGACACAACAGTCATGCTCTGTTGCAGGGCGTAGAAATAATGTTTCTTTACTGAAAGCGGCTGGACAAAAGTGAGTGTCCAGTTCTTCTTGCGGAGCCCGGTATAGGCAATCGTCGCCTTCTGATTTTGTCCGTTTATCCCCTCAGTCCAAATGACGCTCTGTGCCCCGCAGGGTATGGACATGTTGAGCAGGGTCAAAGCAGTGCCGTGAAAGCGGGACCTGTTTTGGAGGAAGCCGTCCTTGTTTACAAGAAAGGTATCGTCCTCGTGGCTGTAATTCATGGCACCAACCATTTTGTCAAACGGCTCCGTGTTAATGGTCGTGCGCAAGATATGGAACGTCCCGGTGTCAGCGGCCTGGCTCTTGATGGCCATCACCATATGCGGAATCTGTCGATACCCCAAGAAAACGTCGCTGATGTATACGCCACGGATCACGGTTTCGTGAAACCAGCCTTCGTCGCGATAGTTCTTTCCTAAGAGTTTGTAAGGCCCGTCATAAGTGTTTTGAAGGCCGTTTGAGTCAACGAGCCCAAGATCCACGAAGTTGGGGAATGCCTTCTTGAATTCGGAGAAGACGTGCTGCAAGCTTTTCTGATCCTGAAACGTTTCGACCGTGTGGGACTGAAACAGGGACGAAAGGGCTGCCATGTGGACCGAAAGGAATTGGTCCACGGACTCTTGCGTGTGTCTTAATTGCCAGACCAAGTGGTCTTTGTATTGCCGTTCGATCAGCTTCTTGGCTTGATAGTGGGCGACGACACCCTGTATCAGGAAGGGAGCAATTGCGACAACCAGAATGATAAACAGCAGATTCCGCGCGAAGCGGACGTACCGGGACTCCGCAGATCCAAAAAACATGGAACCGAGCCAGGTGGATGCAAATCTGTCGTAGAGGTCTTTCATGGTGGTGCCCGATCTTGGCATTCAATCACCTCTGACCCAGCTTGCTGACAAATTCCACGCAGATAAACCCTGACTTTGCTCTATCAAGGAAAATCAATGACCAATTTCAAGTGTTTGGCACATTTGGCGGTTTCAGTCAAGAATAATCACTTGGTTGGCATGGAGGATGGTATTTTGGTATACAACAGTTGGCAGGGAAGTTTGCAGCTGCGACGGCGGCCGTGAAGCTGGAGAACGTGGGCCCTTTTTGCGGAACCGAGGCAGATATAAGGGCCTTCTTATCCTGAAGATGAGACGACCTCGTATCCTTCTTTGTCAAGCGCTTTGATAATCGGCTCGGCCAGACATTTCTTAAGACGAAAGTAATGGATTCTTTTGTCGGTTACGTCGCTCGCAATTCCCACGCTGACAATCTCGCCCCCTTGATCGCGAATAATGCCTGAGACCTTTTCAAATCCTTGTGCCTCTTTACCCACGTTCACGTCAAGTCGGGTGCCGTTGGTAAGCATTCCCATGATTTTGATGAAAGCATTGAGGAGGTCTGTGACCGTCATCACTCCCACGACTTTCTTGTCGTCATCCACGACTGGCATGCCGCCAATCTTCTTCTCATAAATAACCCGGGCGGCCACCTCTACATCATCGTCCGGATGCAAGGTGATGGGGTTCTTGACCATGATGTCTGCCACGGAAAGCCCGGTCACCATGGCAGGAAGCAGGCCCTGCTTCATGTCTGACAGGGTGGCCCATCCCACGAGCCTGTGTGATTTGTCCACCACGGGTAGGTGACGGATTGATTTGTCTTGCCGATCTGAGATCGTAAAGGGGTCTTTGATCATTAGGGACTGCACGATCATGTTCTTTCTCCAATCTATAGAGCGTTATATCTGGGAAGTACTACAAAAGCCTTGACTCGTCAAGAACTACAGGAGGGGCTATGTGGAAGCGGCTCTTGGCTGGTACGAACAGAGAGGCTCCTCGGCAAGATAGTCGCCTGTAGCCTCATAGGCACGCGCGCGGCATCCTCCGCAGACCTTCCGATATTCACACACGCCACACTTGCCTTTCAGCTTGCTGTAATTTCTGAGGGTCTTGAATACCTCCGAATCATTCCAGATGGCGTCGAAGGGGAGCTGAGTGACATCTCCGCAACTGACGTCCAGAAAACCGCACGGCTGAACCATGCCGGTATGGGATATGAAGCAGAACCCGATGCCGCCCAGGCACCCGCGGGTGACTGCATCCAGTCCGTGCGTCTTGAATGTGACACTCTTTCCGTCCTCGCGGGCCCGCTCTCTCAAGATTCGGTAGTAGTGCGGGGCACACGTTGCTTTGAGCTGCAGCGGGGTCTTGTCTCTCTGGTCGTAGAACCAGTTTAGTGTTTCTTCATATTGCTGGGCTGAGATTTCCTGATCGACAATGTATTTCCCGCGTCCCGTAGGGACGAGCAAGAAAATATGATGCGCTACGGCGCCCAACTCCACAGCAAGTTCCTGTATCTTTGCCAGCTCTCCCAGGTTTTGTTGTGTTATTGTGGTGTTAATCTGAAACTCAACGCCGGCCTCCTTGGCAAGTTCAATGCCGTGAATCGCTCCGTCAAAAGCGGCTGCGGCTTCGGTGATGAGTGTTCCATTCGGAGCCATGACCATGCGAAGCCCTTTCTGATTCCCGTAGCGAGCTATTTCAAAAATGTCCGGCCTCAGAAGGGGTTCACCACCTGTCAGGATGACGACAGGTTTTCCGGTCTCACTGATCTGGTCGAGCAAAACAAGGCTGGCGTCTGTGTCCAGTTCATTGAGGTACGGGCCTTTGGTAGCTGCAGCCCGACAATGAATACACGAGAGATTACAGTTACGGGTGACCTCCCAGGCGACTAGACGGAGATTAGGTCCTGCGTCTTTATCTGGGGAGTGGGGTGGGGTTTTATGTGGGTGTTCTTGCATCATCGATTGAAAATTGAAGATTGAAAATTGAAGATTAAAGAATTAAGGACCTTCATTACCGTCGGAGTTCCCTTGCTGCTTCTTTTGCAAAGTAGGTCACGATCAGGTCTGCGCCTGCGCGCTTGATCGCAACCAAAGATTCCATCATGACCTGTTTTCCGTCAAGCCAGCCCAG
>JAFDFO010000179.1 GCA_019309815.1 Deltaproteobacteria bacterium | reverse complement strand
GACAAGTACACGTTTCAGGGACACCCCCCGCCTTTGTCATGTGCATCATGCCTCCAACCACATTTTGCACAGGGACCGAGCAGTGCGACCATTAGTCCATCGGGAAGTGCTCGCATATTCGTTGTTTGGTCGTGACCGCCTGCCATATCTACATCGTAGACGACAACGCCCTCAAAAAGGGTCTGCAGGACTTGCGTCTCGCTAATCTGCTCGGGCGGGATCTCGAGGAGGTTTTGGCTGAGCACGATGAAGTCAGCATATTTTCCAACTTCGATCGAGCCAACCTCATTCTCTTGCATCATCGTGTAGGCGCCGTTCAGGGTGTAAGCTTCGATTGCTTCCTCTACCGTGCATTTCAGGTTCTGGCCGATCGGCCGGCCTTTATTCGTAAAGGGGTCACGCCTTGTCACCAATGTCTCGATGTCAGCAAACGGAGTCACAGGCGACACAGCGTGGTCACTGCCAAGCGAAGGGCGAGCGCCCGCATCCACAGCCCAGCGCATTGGGAAGACCCGTTCCGATCGCTTCATCCCTATGTAAGGGACTGCAGCCGCCTCGACGATTTTTTCGGTCAGAGGCATTATGGGAGAGAAATCCATGGACGCCTGGAGTTGCTTGACACGCTGAAGATCCTCTTGGGTGATCAGTGTAGAGTGCGAAACCTGGTGCCGCATACCGGGTCCGTTTGTTTTGCGAGCCGCCTCAATCGCATTGAGTGCAGCTCGAGAGGCACCATCGCCGATGCAGTGCATTATGACCGATACGCCTATGGCATCGAACTTCGTGATGACATTGTCAAAGTCCTCCTGACTTATGTTCATGGATCCATAGTTATCAGGCTTGCCCTCGTAAGGTTCCAACATGGCACACGAGTAGCTATCAAACACCCCATCCACGAAGATCTTGAGTGAGTTGGCCCGAACATGAGGTGTCACATGCACAAGGTTCTTACGGACACGCTGTTCGATAACATCCAACGGCGCGGTCGGCTCTACGAGGGTCGTCGACCAGTTCCAGGACATAAGAAAACGCAGGGACAATTCGCCGCGCCTGTCCATTTCGCGCAATGCCTGGAGGTGCTCCAGGCGACCCGTTGCCGAGCGCACCGAGGTGATGCCGTTGCGATTGAAGAGTTCGGTCGTCGGCTGCACAGCCTTGGTATACTGCTCGGGGGTGTATTTGAAATAGTACTTCATAACCAGGGGCATGGCCGATTCCTTAAGGGTGCCCGACGGCTCACCTGTCTTCGGATCGCGAATGATGAACCCCAACTCCGGGTCAGGCGTATCCTTTGTGATGCCCGCGGCTTCTAGTGCCTTGGAATTCACCCACAACGCGTGCCCGCTCTGGTGCAGGATAGCCACGGGGCGATCGGGAATGATCTCATCTAACAGTTCTTTCGGGGCATTCTCCTTCGGAAACATGCCCATGGGATAATCGGCGCCAACGATCCACTCTCTGTCGGGGTGGGCATCTGCATACGCCTTGAGTGCTCTCAGCATCTCGTCTTTTCCCATGCCGGATTCGCGGTGGAAGTTGCCTGCCACATGCTCGACCTCCACGTCCAAGGTGTGAATGTGAACATCGTGCATACCGGGCATGACAAATTTGCCACCAAGGTCGACTACCTTTGTATCTGGGCCGACGACATCTTCAACGTCGGCGTTCGAACCAACCTTGATGAACTTGCCTCCCCTGATCGCCACTGCCTCGGCCCACGGCTGTTTCTCGCTAACGGTGTAGATCCTGCCGTCGGTGTACACAACATCTGCCTGCAAGGTGGTGACGTCTTTCCTCGAGGCTTGCTGCTTTTCGACGGCCTCCTGGTCCTTCTTCCCGCAGGCCACTGCAAAGACCAGCAGGAGGCCAATGAGGAGAATACCTCGCGTTGTTTTTGTTTTCATGAGGTGTTTTTCCTTGTCTGACTTATATCCGGATGTTTCTGAAGATCCTTGTTCTCTTCACTAATGCAAAAATGTCCAAATAACAATGGGGGGTTCACAATATTTTCCTTGGGACCTGACTGTATCCTCGGGCTGATAAGGAGGACATTCCTTTTGTTTTTTCTTGACTTCTTAATATCAGATTCTATATAGGAGTACTTTATTACACCTTAAGTACGTACTATACTTTGAGAGACTAAATGGCACGAAAATCCCGAAAAACCAAGTTTCAGCTCGTTATGCTTAACCGCCAACACAATGCGTTAAAAGATCTTTCTGAGAGAGCTAAACGCTCTCCTGGTGTTCTGGCCGGGGATTTAGTGGAAAGTTTCAGGGACCAATTCATGAAAACAAAATCCGATCACGGGATGCAATTCACTCATGGTCAAGACCCCGCGATCATACAAATGCTGCTTATGAAGAACGCGGGGATGATCAGCGGTGAGCAGTTTGACGCTTTTATGCAGGCGATGCGGCCCAAAACGTAACAGAGACCAAAGGGGAGGGAATATGTCAGCCGAATCGAGCAGCATGAGAGAGATGGTGACGATGATACTCGACGCTCAGTTTCACGGACTCTCAGAGCAGGACAAAACGGAGCTGGTAAGACAATTGCGCGTGGCAGTGCGAAAGGAGATAGATGCGTTGACAGAGATGCCTTACGAAAACCGTCTATCTGGTCTTGTTAGGCTGTTCGACGATGTGAAACCACTGGCCCATCAACTCCTCTGGGAAGAATTTGTCTCCCAGGTTTTCTACAATGTTCCCGACCAGCCATCCACCAGAGACGTCAGCAAGAAGAGGTTGGAACAGGGGAAGAAAGGCCGTCGGATACCCAAAGAGGGGATTGAGGGTACGTCTGAAATGGGGTGTTGTGTGTAGTGTTGCCTCTTAACAATGGCTGGCAGGGTGTTCGAGGACGCAAAGGACCACCAAAGAAGACCAAAGAAATCCTAATTTTGAATATCGAACACCGAATATCGAATGTCGAAGGAAAGCCGTACCGTCCTCGAGGCGTGAGCTGCAGTGAACAAAGCTCCAAACCCCAAAACTGTTTTTCATCTTGAACTGCAATAGCGAGCGCATTCCTTGCAGCTTGCTGCAGGGTTAGCGAGCGAATCCAAAAATGGTATAATTCCTTACAGTCGAAGATTCCCTGCAGCTTGCTGCAGGGAGCTTCAATAAGGGACAACGAGTTTGTTTTGGTCATTGCGGCTGTCGTCTTGAGAACATTAGGAATTTGGGATTTACTTGGAATTTCTCTTTTAATGAATGGTGAGTTTTTCTGAATGTTCGGTGTCTAATCATATTAATTGGGGCGGCTTTTTGGATGATAAGTGGCAAGCCAACACCAAAATACAGTCCTTTTTTGCCAAAAATACAGTATTTACCTGATTTACAGGACAAGATTCGTGTTATACGGTAAACGTCACACTAGCTCATATACGGCTGCCCTTACAAAGGCATGATTGCCACATTTGTCAAAATTTCTTGACATTGGGGTATGCCGATGGTACGCAGAAGGATGTTTTTATTCGAATATAAGGTATCAAGCTCAGTCTTCGATAAAGAGGGGGGTGAGTAGCTTTCGCGTTTTTTGGAGTTGCGAGTTGTCAGGTAAACGGAAAAACCAATAATTCAACAGGAGGGAAAAAAGATGAAAAGAAGCTGGCTATCACTGGTTGTTTTGGTATTGGTTATTGTTCCTTTGACGGCGTCGGCCTCAGGAAAAGCGGGAACAGTAGAAGGAACGATTCAGGGTTTCACTTGCGTCATGCAAGGCAAGGTTTGTCCGGTGGGTAAAGAAGACCCAATGGCCGCTGTTGAAAGCGTTTTCGTTGTCTATACAAAGGACGGCAAGTACTTCTTCGTTCCCAATCTGTCCCCTCAGGCTATGTCTAGGCATATTAATGATATGGTGAGGGTCACAGGGACCATCAGCGACAAGTTTCCATCAATCACTGCAGACAAGGTGGATCTGATGGAAAAGGGTGCCTGGAAAACCGTTTGGTCACAGGAAATGGAGCGAGAAATCGGCGGGAAGTACGGAAACTAGAATCAAACAGTTTCTCCCGCCTGTCCGGCCTCGCTGACGAGAGGTTGAAATAGGCAGAGAACCAAGCAATAATCACTTTGGGATCATGAAAAACCCACGGCGTATGCCGTGGGTTTTTTTGTCCCTGAACCGTGGGATGTCACTGGTGTTGCGTCCCATGAATAACTTACATAATCTCCAAGATGGCATAAGACCATCAAAGGGGATATTGTAAATCCGAAATCCGAAGCACGAAATCCTAAACAAACCCGAATGACCAAAATTCAAATGACCGAAACAAGAATACAAACACATAAGCCTCACCTCATTGGTTTCTGTCATTGGAACATTCGAATTTTGAATTTGTTTCGGATTTCGATATTCGGGTTTCGTGCTTCGAGTTTCACGTGTTGATAACCCAACACGAATGACCAAATGCAGATTACTTTTGTGAATTACATGTGAGACACAACACTAGGTTCCTTGGGGTCTTCGGGCGAATCCGATGTATAAGGACCCCCCAACATTGCCAAATAATTAATTTTTTGGTAATAAAGTCAGATTCCGGCTGCGGAAAACAGGCATCACATATGTCTAGCAGAACAATGTAAAGCGTAAGACAGGCCCACCAT
>JAFDFO010000178.1 GCA_019309815.1 Deltaproteobacteria bacterium | reverse complement strand
CCGTAGCAAATGAACAGGCCTAGGCCGGTGCCAAGACCTTTTTCTTTTGTTGTGTAAAAGGGTTCAAAGACGTGTTCCAGGATCTCAGGAGGTATGCCGCGACCCGTGTCTTCAACAAGGATTTGCACGTATGGCTGCTGTCTTGCGGATTCTTCCAGATGATGACTGATGGCAAAACGCAACGTTCCACCGGGCTCCATGGCATCCATTGCGTTAAGGGTGAGGTTAGTGAAGACCTGCCCAATTTGAGCATCGTCTACCTGGAGCTTGGGCAGGTTAGATTGTAGATCTTTTTCGACTCCTATCTGATTTTCTGTAAACTTGAATTCCAATAGAGAAAGGCTTTGATCGAGTATAGCCTTGATATCCACCGGCTCCCTTTTTTCAGGCTCTTTGCGGGACAAATCGAGCACTTGATGCAGCATTGATGAGGCCGCCATCAGGCTTTCTTCTATCAACTCCAGCCGCTCCACCACTTTGTTCGGAAGATCCCCGCGATCCATGAGCAACACAGAGAGATTACCCGAGGCCGGAGTTAATATGTTGTTTATTTCATGGGCAATGCCGGCCGCCAATTCTCCAAGAAGGGCAATCCTTGCGGAACGTGCCAGTTGTTGTTGGGTGAGTTCTAACTGTCTCTCTTTTTCCTTTCTTTCCGCAAAGATCCTGGCCAAGTCCTTCGCATAGAGGAGGACCTGTTCCTCGATAGCCTTCAAGTCGCTTTCAAGTTCTACGACTGAAGGTTTGTCTTCTTTTTCCTTTTCCGCCATTTGATTCTTGCCAAGAAAGCCGGGTGCTTTGCACCCGGTTGCAAGTTCAACATTAGAAGCACTAACGTGCTTCTGCCTTTTCGGCCTATGGCCGAAAATTCAAGCCACCCGCTATGCGGGTGGTAGTTGATGCTCTGACGTTGAGCGCGTTGCTTGCTAAGACATCGGTTTGGGTTGCCTCTCTGGTAATGGAGGGACTTTTGTGTCACCTGGCTGGCGCACCAATAGGAATACTCAGTGTAGGTTAACGGTCTGGTGCTGTCAAGCCGTAAGTCACGCCGATGATGACTTCTAGGGAAGGAACCCGGTTGGTACCTTACTATTACTCTTTCAAGGTCCGCACCCTCAACGAGAGTTCCTCAAGTTGGGCTGGAGAGACTTCGCAAGGGGCATCCGTAAGGAGGCAGGCCGCCTTCTGTGTTTTTGGGAAGGCGATAATATCCCGAATGGAAATCTGGTTGGTCATGAGCATAACAAGTCTGTCGAATCCTATGGCAATGCCGCCATGGGGCGGGGCACCAAAATCAAGGGCTTCAAGAAGAAAGCCGAACTTTTTTTCGTAGGTATCAGGATCAATACCCAAGGCTGCAAAGACCTCTTCTTGGATGATGCGCTGATGGTTTCGTATGCTTCCCCCGCCAATCTCTGCGCCATTGAGTACTAGATCATAAGCCCTGGAACGAACGGCAAGCGGATCTTGGGACAGCCTGTCCATGTGCTCCTCAAGGGGGGCGGTGAAAGGATGATGCACCGCAATGTAGCGTTTTTCCTCGTCGTCGTATTCGACCAGGGGGAACTCGGTTATCCAGACAAAGTCGTACTGGTTCCCGTCGATCAACCCCAACTTTTCCGCCAGGTGGCTTCGGAGATGTCCCAGCGCGTCATTTGCCACATTCGATTTATCAGCTACAAAGAAGACGAGGTCTCCAGGTTCCATGTTTAGCCTTTGGCGCAAGGCTTCCTTTTCGGAATCTGAAAAGAACTTTGCAATAGGAGATTGCCACGCATCCGGTCGCACCTTGATCCAGGCCAGTCCCTTGGCCCTGTAGACGGCTACAAATGCTGTAAGATCATCAATCTTTTTTCTCGAGAAATCAATACATCCCTTGGCATTCAAGGCTTTTACTACGCCACCGGCCTTAACAACTTTCGCAAACGTGCTGAATTCAGAAGCCCCGACGATGTCGGACACATCCTGGAGCTCAAGGCCGTACCGAAGGTCAGGTTTATCCAGGCCGAACCGGGTCGTCGCCTCTTCGTATGTCAAGCGCTTGAATGGACATTCAATCTTTGTCCCGAGGAGGTCTTCAAACAGAGTGGCCATCATTCCTTCGGTGACAGCTATGACGTCCTCTTCTGAGACAAAAGACATCTCCAGGTCGACCTGAGTGAATTCCGGCTGTCTGTCCGCGCGTAAATCCTCGTCTCGGAAACAACGAACGATCTGGTAGTATTTGTCAAACCCGGCCACCATGAGGAGCTGCTTGAAGATCTGAGGGGACTGCGGAAGTGCATAGAACTGTCCAGGATTTACCCGACTTGGTACCAGATAGTCCCGCGCGCCTTCCGGTGTGCTCTTGGTTAAGAATGGCGTCTCAATGTCGATGAATCCCAGGCCATTTAGATAGGTGCGAATGGCAGCAGCAGCAGCATGCCTGAAGAACAAGTTCTTCTGGAGACCTGGACGACGCATGTCTATGTAACGGTACCGGAGAGAAATGCTCTCCGATACCTGTGTGTTGTCTTCCAGGACAAACGGTGGTGTCTTGGATTGGTTCAAGATCCTTAGCTCGGAAGCCATCACGTCAATCTCCCCGGTTTTCAACTTGGGGTTGACCATTCCCTGGGGCCGGCTGATCACGGTTCCTCGAACCGCCAGAACAAACTCATTTCTAATAACGTGGGCTTTGTTGTGGATCTCTTTGTCGAACTCCGGGTTGAAGACCACCTGAGTAATCCCTTCTCGGTCTCTGAGGTCCACAAATATCACGCCACCATGGTCTCGCCGACGCTGGACCCACCCCATCAAGACAACTTCTTGATCTATGTTTTTGGCTGTTAACTCCGAACACGTGTGAGTCCGTTTCATCCCACCCAGGGAGTCAAACGCACTTTTCTCAGCCCTCATATTCATGATTCGCCACCAACCGTGGAAGTCCTGATGCGGTCCACCGCTGTCCCTACGACCTCCTGTAAAACGACTTGTTCCTGCTCCTTAGTCGCCATGTCCCTGAATATTGCAACCCCTTCGTCCAATTCACGGTCTCCCACAATGACCACATATGACGCCCCGAGTTTGTCTGCTCGGCGCATCTGACTTTTGAGGCTGCGATTCTCAAAATCCATCTCAGTCCGAACGCCTTGGAGACGAAGCCCCTGGACCCATTCAAAGGCCATGTCTTGGGCCGTTTCTCCGATGGCTGCAACAAAGATGTGGGGACGTTTTTCAAAATCCTGAGCACGGCCTGCCAGGAGTTCCATGAGTCGATCCACGCCGACAGCAAAACCAACACCAGGCTCGTTCGGGCCACCAAGCGCTTTCACTAATCCGTCATATCGTCCGCCCCCAGCCACTGCATCCTGCGCACCCAGAGATTCACCCAGCACCTCAAATGTCGTCCTGGTATAGTAGTCCAACCCCCTAACCAGGCGGTTATTGATCTGGTACGGTATTTGAAATCTGTCCAGAGACCTCTTCACATCATCGAAATGGGTCGAGCAAGCTTCACACAAGTCATCGAGGATGGAGGGAGCCTCCTGCATTGCTTCCTTGCAGTCGGGAACCTTGCAGTCAAAGAGCCGCAGGGGGTTTTCATCCTTCCGCCTGAGACAGTCGGAACAAAACTCTTCGGGCCGGCCGGCCAGGAACAATTTCAGGGCATCCTTGAATCGTGGACGGCACTCAGGGCAGCCCAGAGAGTTGATGTGGAGGGCGACGCTACCCAACTCGAGGCGACCGAAAAATGTCATCAACAAAAGGATGAGTTCGGCATCCGTTCTGGGGTCATGCAGCCCGAAGATCTCAGCATTGATTTGATGAAACTGGCGGTAGCGCCCTCTCTGGGGACGCTCCCTGCGAAACATGGGGCCGATTGTATACAACTTGCATACCGGGTCTTTGGCGTACATTCGATGCTCAACATACGCCCTCACGACCGAAGCCGTAGCTTCGGGCCGCAGAGAAAGAGACGCCCCACCCCGATCTGTAAAGGTATACATCTCCTTTTCCACAATATCCGTGCCGGCCCCAATGCTCCGGGCAAAAAGCTCGGTCTGTTCAAGGACAGGGATTCGCAATTCGGCAAAGCCGAAATCTTCCAGCAACTCCCGTACCACTCCTTCGACATGCTGCCACAACGCTGTGTCTGCCGGAAGGATATCCTTAAAACCCCTGACCAGTTTGATCATGTTTGCAACATCTTTCGTAGCCCGACAAATTTGGTGTAACTAAGAACGCTTAACGCACACGAAACCGAGAAGTCAACACAAATAATGCCCGGCTTCACAAGTTGACCGGTTTCACTCACTCATGGTATTAATCATTCGTTTGGGCGAACACCGAACATTGCGCTGATCGCCCGAGAAAGGTGTGCGATGCCTGAGAAATATGAATTCATAGAGCACACAGCGGATCTGGGGTTTAAGGTATACGGTGCCAGTCTTGAAGCGCTGTTTGTCCATGCGGCTGAGGCGTTCTTCGAGACGGTTCTGTCCCCTGAAAGTGTCGAGGAGAAGATTGAAAGATCCATAGAGGTGGAGGCCGGAGCCCTGGACGAGCTAATGGTCAGCTGGCTGGATGAGTTCCTGTATCTGTACGAGACAGAGAAGCTAGTCTTCAAACGGTTTCAGATCAAATCGATCCAACAGAATCAGCTCAGGGCGA
>JAFDFO010000034.1 GCA_019309815.1 Deltaproteobacteria bacterium | reverse complement strand
TTGAATGAGAACCCGGGGCACCCCTAAGCTTCAGGTGCAACAAATTTTTTTAAAGGCAACGTGGTGTTTTGTCAAGGAGATTGTTGTTTCTGCGCCTGCAACTGTTTCGGGGTGTGGACATCTGCGACACAAAAAAAGACCCTGCCAATACGACAGGGTCCTTTTCGCTTTCCAATTGTCGTTGTGAACCAAGGAACGTCTAAGAGTCGCTTCCTATGCCGCCCGTTTGAGGCTCCCTTCTACAGCATGGTGAAGTTCATCAGGCGTAAAAGGTTTGGATACGTAATCGGCAGCCCCCAGCTTGATAGATTCAACGGCCGTCTCTACACTGGCGTAGCCCGTGATCATGACTACCGGAACGATAGGATGCTCCTCTCTGATGGCTTTGAGCAAGTCTAAGCCGTGCACTCCCGGGATTTTCATATCGAGCAGTATCATATCCACTGGCTTTTCTGACAAGATTTCCATGGCCGCGCCCTGTGTTTCGGCATGCTCCACGTGATAGCCCCTGGGTTTGAGGATCTTTCTAACGCTATTTCCAACGACCACTTCATCGTCAATAACCAGGATTTCGGGAAGCGCAGCCGGGGCTTCTTCAGGCAGGTCTTCCCAATTGACCAAAGGCATCCCTGAGCTGTCCAGGGCCTTCGCATAGGCCGGGCTGGCATATTTGGCCACCTCGTCATAGTCAAACGGCAGGTCTACAACATCCTGGGACTGTTTTGAGCCTTCAACTGAGCCTTCTTGATCTTAGGGCACACGCCGTCCTTGGTCTTGCAGGATTTTCCCTTCTTTCCGTAAATGTCACATTCCATCTTTCCTGTGGGGCAAAACGCGGTCAGGGTTCCACCCTTTCCCCGTTGAATCGGTATGACTTTTGCCGAGGCGGTTTCTTCCAGGGCCTCATCCACTTTTTCCCTGAGTTCATCCGGCGTGAATGGTTTGGCCAGATAATCGAAAGCTCCAAGCCTGGTTGCCTCCACAGCTGTTTCAATCGAAGGATATCCCGTCACCATGACCACTCCCAGGTTGGGCCACCTTTCCTTTATGATTTCAAGAAGTTCTATGCCATTTACCTGAGGCATCATGATATCCAAGAGCACCAGTTCAAAGAGTTCCTTCTCGATCTTATTCAAGCCATCGTTTGCACTGAGGGCGATGTCAACCTCAAATCCCTTCCTGGCAAGGATCTTTTTCATGCTCTTTCCGGCCGTTAGCTCGTCATCGACCACCAGTATTTTTGCTGCTGCGGTATTCATATGCGTCCCTCCCTCCGATCTATTGAGTCAAACATGGTTACCCTCAATAAAGGCAATCTTTGTGCCAAGACGGGCCTATGGGTATAACATAGTGAAAATACAGCCAAAAGTGTCTTCCGGCACAACAGCTCGTTGCTGAATAGTGTATAGATATTCTATACACTATTCATGGCGTATGGGCATTTATTCAGTAATATGCAATCTTTAGGGTGGGTATAGGGGCTTTTATAGAGTGTTTGGCGATTGGGATAGTGGGGGGAACTTAGGATTGTGGATTATGGAAGGGGTTACTGCCTGAGTTGTCTGGCCACGATGCCGTGTTTTCTCATAAGGCCCTGAAAATTCGTGCGTTGCATCCCGACATCCTGTGCCGCTCTGGTTACATTCCAGCCATTCCTTTGCAGCGCCTGGAGGAGGAAGTCTTTTTCCAGTTTTTCCACAGTCTTCAGCCTCAGTTCCTTCTTGAGTTGTTTCAGTTCCACGTTTGTCCTGGGCGTCACAAAACGGGCTTCTTGACGTTCCTGGAATTCGGGCAGGTCTTTGTAAGTGAGCTTATCCCCTTCCGAGGCGATGATAGCTGCCTGTATGACATTTTCGAGTTGCCGGACGTTGCCAGGCCACGTGTGCTGAGACAGGGCGGCCATGGCGTCTCTTGAAATGGACTTGACGGGTCTTCCAAAATCCTCCGAGTAGCGCTTTAGAAAGTGGTAGGCCAGGAGAGGGATGTCAGATTTGCGGTCACGCAATGGCGGCACGCTTATGGGATAGACAAAAACCCTGTAGTAGAAGTCTTCGCGAAGCGTTCCTTCGGAAACCATGGTTTTCAAGTCCCTATTGGTCGCAAAGACTAGCCGCACGTCAACGTTCTTCCTCTGAGTTGCCCCCACGGGTAGGATTTCCCTCTCTTGAAGAAACCGCAATAGTTTACTCTGCACTTCCGTATTGATATTGCATATTTCGTCCAGGAAGACGGTGCCGCCATTTGCCACTTCGAACACTCCGGGCTTGTTCCTGGTGGCTCCCGTAAAAGCCCCTTTCACGTGACCAAAGAGTTCGCTTTCCAGAAGTGTGCCTGACAGAGCGGCACAGTCCACCGCAAAGAATCTTTGTTCCTTGCGTTTGCTCGACCTGTGTATGGCCTGAGCGATCAGTTCTTTTCCTGTGCCGCTTTCTCCAACGATTAGTACATTACTGTCTGTTGGGGCGACCTTCTCGATCATACTAAAGACCGTTTCCATCTTGGGGCTTTCGGCCATAATTCCCTGGAAGCCGCTGGTGATGGCAGGCTGAGTGGCAAGCTTTCGATCTCCTACAATGGCTTCCCTTTCTGCGATTGCTTTGTTCAACACAGCCCTGAATTCAGCGGGCGTGAATGGTTTTGGGAGATAGTCAAAGGCCCCAATCTTCAGTGTTTCGACAGCTGATGCGACCGTGGCATAACCCGTAATGACTGCAACGACGACGTCCGGATCCCTCGCCTTGATGAATCGAAGCACTTCCATGCCGCCCATCTCGGCCATTTTCAGGTCGGTAAACACAATGTCATACGGAGTCTCTTCCATCATGCCAAGGGCTTCATGTCCACTCAGGGAATAGGCCACCTCGTGTCCTGCCTTTTGAATAATCTTCTGGCAGCTCTTGCAGACCGTGAGGTCATCGTCAATGACAAGTATTTTCATTGTCTACCTTTTCAAAAATGGTGGGACATGCAGCCCTGTAAATGGTTTTCGACGGGCATGGACGCGTTACCGTAAGGGGGTTGTTGAGTCTCTCATTTTTCACCCAACAGGCAGCTCAATGGTAAAGGTTGTCCCTTTTCCTGCCTGGCTTTCAAAAGAGATGCGCCCTCCATGCCTCTGAATAATACCGTGGGATATGGACAGCCCCAGCCCCGTCCCAGTCTCTTTCGTCGTGAAGAAGGGATCGAAGAGTTTCAGCTTTATGTCTTCCGGAATGCCACGCCCGGTATCCTTTATGCGCAACAGAACATGTCGAGCCTTCTCATCATACGAAGTCTCCAACCGGATTTCCCCGTCTCTTTCTATCGACTCCATGGAGTTCATCAGTATGTTGACGATGACCTGCTGGAGCTGGTCTTTATCGAGTCTGGTCAAAGGCACCTCTTCGGCAAGGTTTGCTTCGACAGTGATGTTCTTGAATGAAAACTGCTTTCTGACGAGGCCTACAACACTGGAGACGATCTTGTTCAAGTCTGATTCCACCTTTGCCGGGGTCTCCTGCCTGGCAAATTCCAAAAGCCCTCTAACGATCTCACGGCACCTCAGGGTCTCGTCGGTGATCCCCTTTATATCTTCATACATAGGGTCGTCTTCACGCAAATCCTCCAGGAGCAACATGCTGTTGGTCAAGACCGCCGTCAGGGGATTGTTTATCTCGTGGGCAACGCCGGCAGCCAGTTTGCCAACAGAGCTGAGTTTTTCCTGCTCGAAGAGCATTTCCTGCGTCTTGATTTCGCCTGTAATGTCGCGGGATATTTCCACGATGCGCGATACCTTCCCGTTCTCAATAACAGGGTACGCCGAGACCGAGTGGTAGATCGTGTTGCCGTTGCTATCTATGTGTTTGTGCTTGGTGTGTTGTGGTCTATGCGTCCTGATGACCTCGGCCACAGGACACATCCCCTCGTCTGGTCCAGTAGGTCTGTCTTCCCCGTAAAGGACTTCATAGCAGTATTTTCCAACGACCTCTTCTTTTGGCCTTTTCAGCTTTTTCAGCAAGGGGGTGTTCACCCGCAGAATCTCGTATTCCGGGTTAATGACCAGGATCCCTTCCTGTATACTGTCCAGAACAGTATCTAGGAATATTCGTGTATTGATCAGTTCTTTTTGAATATTCAACAGATCGTAGAATACGTTGGAAGCAACAGCGTCAAGGACCGGAACCCGGGACTTCTTTCTGACTAAGATGGCAATCAAGACATCTCTTCTGCCAGCCAAATCTAATATAAAATCAAGGTCTTTTCGGTCTCCGAGGGCCTCAAAATCGGTTGTCGTATCGATCCCGAGGCTTTGAGCATGCTGGTAACCCGGGCCCTTTGCATTCTCATCAGCGACGATTACCACCGACGCAGTCCTCTGAGGCTGGGTCTGGCGTTGAAACATCTGGAGAATCGTCTTACACCGTTTTCCGCCGCCCACGATTCCAACCTTAAGGTTGCTGTCCCCAATATCATCTACAGTCATAGGTGGTTTTACTCCTCACTCTCATGCCCTGCACCAGGAAGGACGATGGCCGGGCAAAAACGAAAAGATGCTCAGATCCTGTTCAAGGCTATCTTGAGGAAGCCTTAAAATCAAGCCAAAATCAAGAAGTAAATCAGGCATGTAGAGAGGTGGGGTTGGCTATTCAAAATCGCCTCATGTCTATTTTGTAAACAAAATCGCAGCTATCACAAAGTGTCTATTTTTTACACAGCCCTGTCTATTTTATGGCACAGCATAAGATATTGGAATAATACTAAAATAACCCGCCTCCTTTTCGGCTGTCTATTTTTGCATCACAAAAATCATGGGTCGCACCGCGCGCTTCCTGTTTCTATGCACTAAATTATGAAGCATTTCAAACAGATAGAAGGGAGTGCCCACTTATGGCACAATTGTTGCTGTAATAATCATAAAAAGCAATACCACAGGAGGTCAACCATGACTGCTGCCACCAACAAATCAAACGTTAAAGGCCTGAAAATCACACAAAATGAATGCATTTGGATGAAAGCGGACATTGTAGACTTTAAGCTGTGTGACAAGAACTACGACTGTATCAACTGCAGCTTCGACAAGTCCATGGCGAAGATTGTCGCAGAGAACCGGGAAAAGCGAAGCTTGGGATTGGTGCCAAGGACAAAGAAGGATCGGATTAAGAGTTGGCGCGAAAATTTCAACCAGTTGGATGCCACCCAGCGTCTGTGCCGTCATATGTTGTCGGGCCGCGTAGACTACAAGATCTGTCCCAACGCCTTCGAATGCCACAAGTGTCAGTTTGATGAACTCATTGAAAATGAAGTGATCGCCCTTGACCCGGTGTTGCCGGTGAACCTGACGAACGTGTCCGGCTACGCCATGGCTGCCGGGAACTACTACCATCGTGGCCACAGCTGGGCAATGATCGACTATGGCGCACGCATACGGGTAGGCCTGGATGATTTCGTAACCAGACTGTTTGGGCCCAACAAGAAGCTGGAACTCCCCTCCCTGGGAGATACGGTGGTCCAGAACGAGACCGGATGGATAGTCAGTCGGGACAATCATCGTGCAGAGATGCTCTCGCCCATTCAGGGAATTGTGACAGCCGTGAATCAGAAGGTCCTTAAAACGCCCGAACTGACGCACAAATCCCCCTACGAAACAGGATGGCTCTTCATGGTGGAGCCGACCAAGATGAAGAAGAACTTAAAAGATCTTATGAGCGGTCAAGAGACTACAGAGTGGATGCAAAACGAGGCGACACGTCTCCGGGAACTCGTTGCCGGAGTATATGGAGCGACAGCCTCGGCCGGTGGTTTTCCGGTGGACGACATATACGGCAACCTGCCGGAAATTGCCTGGGAAAGGCTGGTTCACGAATTCCTTCTGACGTAAGCCGGATACAAGAACAGAACTCGCAAGACAGACGCTCCCCGGATGCACCCCGTGAGATGGCTCGCTCATCTCACGGGGTGTTTTTTTGTCCTCGCTATCTACCCAGCTGCCAGGGAAGTTCCAACTCTTCGTATGCGTCTTTCAAGAACGTCAGGCAATACCGGCAAAAATGGACGGGCTTGTCGTCGATATGGCTAATCACAGGGAAGCTGTTCATAATGCAGTCCTCTTCCTTGCAGTGCGGAAGGCGAAAGGTGTGAGCCACCTCATGTACAGCAATCTTGGCAGCCCTGTCATACAGGCAATTCGGGAGAACAGGTTTCTCGTCCTTGTCCAACCGGTACGTTGAGATTACCGTCGCATGTCCACCCAGCTCCGCTTCCCCAAACACATGTGTCAATATGGGTATAAACAGATCCACGTCTGCCACACCAACAATTTTCACCGCGTGATCCGGTTTTTGTGTGCCCAGGAACTTCAAGATGGGATAGCAGTTGTATTGCCCACGGTGAAGGTTGTGGGCCCCGTCCGGGAGGGGCTGATCCAGAAAGACTTGGGTTGGGATTTGAAAAAAGGCCTTAAGGTTTGCGGCAACTACTTCAACTACATCTCCTCTAACGCCACCAAGGGGTTGAATTGCTATGATCTTCTCTTCTGATTTCATGTGGGTTTGCAACGGGCAGGACGATACAGGCCGGTATCCAGGTCATCACCCGTTCAAGAAACTTGAGGTTTGAGTTCGTATTTCTTAATTTTCTTGTAGAGCGTAGTGCGATTTATCCCCAGCAGGCCGGCCGTCCGGGCGATGTTCCATCCACAGGTCCTGAGCATCTCTGATATGTGGTTTTTTTCCATCTCTTCCAGGGATCCTGTCACAGGTCTTCGGGGAAGGCCCTCCGCTTGAAACGGTAGGTCCAAAGGCATAACCCTTGTTTTCTTTCCAATCACGACTGCACGCTCGATCACGTTTTCAAGCTCCCGGACATTGCCCGGCCAATCGTAGCTGGTCAGAATGTCGAGGGCTTCCTTGCTGATTCCGGTGACATTTCTGTTCAGTTCCTGGTTGTATCTCCCCAGGAAATAGTGGGCTAGCAGCTCTATGTCCCCTGTTCTCTCCCTGAGAGGGGGTATCGGGACTGTGATGACATTGATGCGATAGTAGAAGTCCTGCCGAAACACCCCTTTTTTCACTTCCTCCTCAAGATTCCGGTGGGTTGCAGAGATAAGCCGAAAATCAGTCGTGAGGGGTTTAGGATTCCCCAGCCGGTAGAACTTCTTTTCTTCCAGCACCCTGAGTAGGTCCACCTGCATCTTCGGGCTGATTTCTCCCACCTCATCCAAAAACACAGTGCCCCCATCAGCCATCTCGAAGCGGCCTTTCTGCATATGGGTAGCTCCCGTGAACGCTCCTTTCTCGTGGCCGAAGAGGGTGCTTTCCAGTAGAGTTTCGGTAAAGGCGCCACAGTTTACCGCCACAAAGGGACCATAACGGCGCGGGCTCAGTGCATGTATCGCCTTTGCGACCAGCTCCTTTCCCGTTCCGGTCTCTCCGACAACGAGAATGGGCGTGTCGCTTGAAGCCACATCCTCGATGAGGCGAAACACCTCTTGCATGGCATTGGATTGTCCTACAAGGTCCTGGAACCGGGACTTTCCCTCGTAAGCCTCTCTCAGCCACCTGTTTTGATCCACAAGTAGCTTGATCTGGGCAAGCTTCTCTACCAGAAGTTCAAGGTTCTCCGGATCAAAAGGTTTCATGAGATAGTCGCTGGCACCCGCCTTCATCGCCTCGATGGCGGACTCGATGGAGCCATGAGCCGTTATCATCACGACAATCACATCCGGCTGATTTTCTTTGACGCGCTGCAGGAGTTCAATGCCGTCCATCCCGGGCATTTTTATGTCTACAAAGAGAAGGTCGTAGGCCTCGGTCTCGAGCTTTTTGAGGGCCTCTTGAGCGTCTTCAGCGGTATCAACGCCGTATCCGTATTTTTCCAGCCATCCCTTCAATGACTCCCGGACAATGAGCTCATCGTCCACCACCATGATGTTTAGTTCTTTCATCACTCAATCCTCACCTGCAGATGGTTGTCAGAGTGGTCAGGGTTCAATTCTTGGCTTCAGGCTCCTGTGCCGGGAGCCTGATCGTAAAGCGAGCACCATTTCCCTCATCGCTCTTTACGGTTATGTCCCCCTGATGATCTTGTATTATTCCATATACGACCGAGAGCCCCAATCCCACACCTTTGGCCTTCCCTTTGGTGGAGAAAAAGGGTTCAAAGATATAGGGGAGGTTCTGCTGTGAGATGCCTGATCCGCTGTCTATGATCTCAATGACCACATCGTGTCCGTCAACGTCGTCCTGGTACGTGGAAACAGTCAACTCACCACCATCAGGCATGGCCTCAATGGCGTTAAAGACAATATTCATGATGGACTGCTCAAGCTGGGCAAAGTTCCCCTTGACCGTGGGAAGTGTCTCCGCAAGCTCAAAATGAACAGCGATATCCTGGAGCTTGGTCTTGTGGCCCACTATGCTGAAGACACGGCCAATCACCTCGTTCACGTCGACGTCCTGGACTTCAACTTTTACTTGCCTGGAAAAAGAAAGAAGGTTGGAGACAATCCTGCTGGTTCGTGTGGTCTCTGAGACGATCAGCTTGAGATGCTGTTTCATCGTCTCCAGTGATGCTTCATCCGTTGTCCCGTCTTCAATATTGCTGAGGACCAGTTTGCTCAGGTTAATGATTCCGGACAGCGGGTTATTGATTTCGTGAACCACACTCGACATGAGTTTTCCAAGCGAGATCATCCTGTCTTCCTGAACCAGTCGGGCATAGTCCTCCTTGAGTTCCTTGGCCTGGCTTGCCACCCGCCTTTCCAGTTCATGGGATATGTCTCTGGCTAATTCAATGACCTGCGTCACGTTACCGCTTTCGTCTTTCAGGGGGTAATGAACGAGGTCATAGTATCGAACCTCGCCCTCCGAATTGTAGTGCGTGTGGGTCGCTTGAGAATAGTTACCGGTGCGGAGGACCGCCTGCATAGGACAGGGGTGATCTTTGGAATCACATGGGGTTTCAGAATGATGAGATATCTGATAGCAGTATTTTCCAACAACCTCTTCTTTTGGGAGTCCTGCGGCCTTTAGCGCAGCGTCGTTTGCATCCAGAATCTTGAAACTCGTATCGATCACAAGGATCTCCTCCTGAATGCTGTTGATGACGCGCTCAAGAAAAGTCTTGGTTCGCCTCAATGATCTTCGAGCGTCAACCAACTCCTTTTGCATGTTGAACATGTCGTAGAAGAGATGAGAGGTGGCGGCATCCAGGACCGGAATCCTGGAACCCTTCTCAACCAGCAAACCCACCAAGGCATCCCTGTCGCCTGCCAGATCCAATATGAAGTCCAGGTCTTTTCGACTGCTTACGGTCTCGAGATCCGTCGTGGTGTCAATGCCCAACTCCTGAGCATATTGGTACCCGGGTGAATCCGGATTGACATCCGCCACAATGGAGACAGCGGCATTCAGGCTGGGGGAACCCCGGCGTTGGAACATCTCGAGGATGGTTGCACAGCGTCGTCCGCCGCCCACGATACCGATATTCAGTCCCTTTTGGGTTTTCTTATTGGCTGACACGTCCGATATGATCCCTGATGAGGTCAGAAAAGCGTTGCATTTTACAACACAAATAACTGTAACAAGGGAAATCGTCAAGAAAAATCGAAGGCTTGCCCGGATGGCTGAGATACGGAAAACATCAAGTAATAGTAGATGAGGGAGATGACCGAAGAGAGGTACTAGTGTTGCGGCTCACAAATGACTTACATAATCTCCAAGACCTCTATGACCCACAGAGACGATATTGAAAATCCGAAATTCGAATATCGAAGCACGAAACAAATCCGAATGACCAAAATTCAAATGACCGAAACATTCCACAACCTGTTTAGAACATTAGAGAATTCGGATTTTGGTCATTGTTTCGGATTTCGAATTTAGTGCTTCGGATTTTACGTCTTATCGACTCAGCGCGGAGATCATATTCTGCTTTGGCTTTTGTAAATAAATTCGGAGACACGACACCAGTGTCTGGGAAGAGGGGATCTATTCGTGAAGGTCGCAGCGGAGGCAGCGCTTTGCTTCGTCCTTGGCCATTTCCTCGGTAAGTCCGAGTTCAGCTTCTTCAAAGGTCGTCTTCCGCTTCTTCATATCCAGCATGGGCATGTCAGGACGCTCCAGGGTTTCCTTCTCTTCGTCGGAGACCTCTATTTGTTCGACCTTCATCCGTTTGACGGCATGATAGATTTTCTCCCCCAGCGGCTCCCCTCGGAGATACTGGTGGATCGTCCTTGCGGCCTTCTTGCCGGCTCCAATGGCTTCGATCACGCTGGCAGGGCCTGTGACACAGTCTCCGCCTGCGAATACGTCGGGCATGTTTGTTTGGAGGGTTTCCGGATTAACACGAAAAGTGTTTCGCGGCGTGATTCCAATGTCCTGGGCATCTATGATGTGCGCCATGTCCACGCTTTGCCCTATAGAGAGAATAATGGTGTCGGCTTCAATGTCAAACTCCGTACCCTTAATCGGTACTGGTCTCCGCCGACCACTTTCATCCTGTTCACCCAGTTCGGCTCTCATACACTCCAAGTGGGTGACCTTACCGTCACGTCCCTTGACCCGTTTAGGAATGGTTAGATAATTGAACTTCACCCCTTCTTCCTCAGCCTCTCGAACCTCTTCCTCCATGGCCGGCATTTCATCCTTTGAACGGCGGTATACAATGTGTATCTCAGGAACCCCGAGGCGAACACACGTGCGTGACGCGTCCATAGACGAATAGCCGCCTCCTACAACGACTACTCGCTGACCAACGTCAACCTCCTCTGACAGATTTACTTTTCTTAAGAAGTCGATGCAGTCTGTGACGCCGTCAAAGTCGGATTCACCTTCGATATTCAGCCGAAATCCTTTGTGCGCTCCCACAGCGAAGAAAAAGGCCGAAAACCCTTCATTCCTGAGGTCATCCAGGGTGACATCTCGCCCGATTGGGGTGTTCGTTTTGATCTCAACACCAAGGGCTTTAATGGATTCGATCTCGGTGTCAACAATATCTTTTGGCAGGCGGTATTTAGGAATGCCTACACGCAGCATGCCGCCGGCAAGGGGTGCTGCCTCAAAAACGGTTACCGGGTACCCCTCCCGTGCCAGGAAGTAGGCGGCCGTTAGTCCTGCCGGCCCCGAGCCTATGATGGCCACCTTTTCTTCCCTTAGAGGGGCCAACTTCTTTTTCTCATACCCCTCCATGGTCGCAGCGTATTTTGCGGCAAAGCCCTTCAGACTCTTGATAGAGATGGGTTTGTCGACCTCACCCCGGCGACACACTTTCTCACAAGGGTGTACGCAGACCACACCGCAAACCCAGGGGAAAGGATTATCCTGACGAATGACCTCAACGGCTTCCTGGTATCGACCATGGCCTATCAGGGCCACATAGCTCGGAACATCGATCCCGGCCGGACAGGCGTTCTGACACGGAGCCGGAACAAGACCTTTGCACACCAGAGCAGGACACTGGTGATCGCGGATATGGGTTTCGTATTCTTCCCGGAAATACCTGATTGTGGACATGATGGGATTGGGCGCGGTTTTGCCGAGGCCACACAGAGAAAAATCCCTCAGAGCGACACAGAGTTCTTCAAGAAGACCCATATGCTCCTCCCGGCCGTTTCCCTCGCAGATGTCGGTGAGTATCTGAAGCAGGCGCTTCAGGCCTTCCCGACAAGGAACACACTGGCCGCAGGACTCTTCCACCAAAAACTCCATGAAGTAACGGGCCAGGTTGACCATACAGGTGTCTTCGTCCATCACGATCATGCCGCCCGACCCCATGATGGAACCCAACTTGGTCAGTGATTCGTAGTCAACCGGCGTGTCAATGAGCGCTTCCGGGATGCACCCGCCGGACGGCCCACCGGTCTGCACAGCTTTGAACTTCCGACCGTCCAATGTTCCGTCGCCAATGTCGTAGATGATCTCGCGCAGAGAAGTCCCCATAGGCACTTCCACAAGGCCGCTGTTTCTGACCTTACCAACCAGGGAGAAGACCTTCGTCCCTTTGCTCTCTTTGGTTCCCAGGCTGGCATACCAGTCGCCACCCTTGGCAACAATGACCGGCACATTCGCCCATGTTTCCACATTGTTCAGGGCAGAAGGCCTGTCCCGAAAGCCCTTTTCCACGGTGTGGACATATTTGGGCCGGGGCCTCCCGACTTTGCCTTCCAGCGAGGACATAAGGGCCGTCGATTCTCCGCATACAAAAGCACCGGCTCCGGTACTGATCTTTATGGAAAAATTGAACCCTGAGCCCATGATGTCCTTGCCCAGGAGGCCGTACTGTCCAGCCGTTTTAATAGCCCCAATCAGTCTCTTGACAGCAAGCGGATATTCGTTTCTTGCATAGATGTACCCTTCGTGGGCGCCGATGCCGTATGCTCCGATGATCATTCCCTCGATGACGCTGAAAGGATCACCTTCAAGAATACTCCTGTCCATGTAGGCCCCGGGGTCTCCTTCATCAGCGTTGCACATCACATACTTTTCTTCGCCTTCTGCCTTACGGCAGCTTTCCCATTTCACCCCAGTAGGAAACCCGCCGCCGCCGCGGCCTCGCAACCCAGATGACTTGATGATTTCGATGACTTCGGGTGGTTCGATTCCGGTTAGGCATTTGTGCAAGGCAAAAAAGCCGCCCCTTGCGACATATTCCTCGATGTTGTCGGGGTCGAGGTATCCGCAGTTTCTTAGAGCCACTTTTAGTTGTTTGCGATAGAACGGAATCTTTTCCAGGATTGGAATCTTCTTGGCCAATGCACTCTCAGACACTGGATTCGGTGTGTCCTGTTCAAGAACGGAGCGTGGGTCGGAGAATTGTCCTAACGCCCATTTCTCGTTTAGATCTCCCTTCAGTCGGGCATTGATGAGTTCTACGATTTTCTCTTCGGTCACATGTTTGTAGACGATGCGAGGGGCGTCGGACTCCAATATTTCCACGAGGGGTTCTTCCTGGCACAACCCGAGGCAGCCGGTTTGCGCAAAACGCAGCCCATTACTGCTGTCCGGCCATTCTTCCTGAGCCCTTTGAAGGGCCTTCTTGGCACCCGCGGCAATACCGCACGACGCCATCCCGAAATTTACCTTTATCCCGATAGGATAGTACAGGGCCGGTATGATCTTGGTCCTTATGTCCTCAAGATCCTGGACAGATTTGATTTTCACAGGATTCATCCAAGGCTACTCGGGATAGGCGGAAAAAAGACGCCTATGAGAAGGTGGAGGCTGGTGCACCAGACACCCGCATTAGTGATATTCTTCCAGAATTCCTTGTAATTGGTCCGTTTCCACGTTGCTGTAAACGTCTTCGTCAACTTTCACGACCGGTCCCAGGCTGCAACAGCCGAGACACCTCACCGATTCGAAGGTATACCTCATGTCCCCTGTTGTCTCCCCGGCCTTGACGGTCAGCAGATTCGAGATTCTATCTTTGATCTTGACAGCACCCCTGACATGACAGGCCGTGCCCACGCACTGACTGACAATGTGTCTACCCCTGGGTTCAAGATGGAACGCCGTATAGAAGGTGGCAACGCTGTACATCTTGCTAAGGGGTATGTCGAGTTTCTCAGCCACGTATCGCAGGGCATCTTGCGGCAAATAGTTGTATTCGGCGCTTACGTCCTGAAGAATCATAACCAGGGCTTCTGGATTGTTCTGATACTTCTCTTCAATAAGCGTATCCAGCTTCATCAAGTCGACATCATTATCCGGTTCCATGTGTGGTCTTTGGCTCCTGCGTACCTTCTGGCTGTTTCTCGATCATCCGCTTGGTGGCGGGTTCAAAACGGGGCCTGTATTGAATCGGACAGTTGTCCACGCATGTTCCGCATCCAGTACAGATCGACTCGTTTACGTATCTGGCCTTCCTCTTGATCTTCACTTTAAGATTACCGGGTGTGCCGGTAATTCCTTCAATCTCAGAATACGACAGGATTTCAATGTTGGGGTGCTTGGCGACTTCAATAAGTTTCGGTGATATCATGCATGTGGAGCAGTCATTTGTGGGGAAGGTCTTGTCGAGCTGGGCCATATTGCCGCCAATGCTCGGGTTCTTTTCCACCAAATAAACCTTGAATCCTGAATTGGCGACATCAAGGGCGGCCTGCATGCCTGAAATCCCGGCACCAACGATCACTACTGCCCCTACCTTGCCTTTTGGGTTGGCGGGCCTTCCCTGCTGTATTGTCTTCTCGGTTTCCATGGTTCTAAAAGCCAGTTTTCCACTTCCCGTTCCTTCATGGCAAGACCAATCAGTTCAGTGAAATAGATAATCGGCAGATCCACGGTGATCCCCATCTCTTCGCCAATCTTATCCTGATACAAGTCCAGGTTGGCCTGGCACATCTGGCAGGAGACCACGATACAGTTCGCGCCAGCCTCGAGGGCACGCTCGTAGAGTTTTCCCACCATCTTGAAGACCATGTCGGGGCGGGCTACCGCGTGGCTGGCGCCACAACAGTCCGTCTTGTAAGCCCAGTCAATGACCTCAGCACCCAGTTTTCCGAGAATCTTATCCATGCTCATGGGATTCTCGTAGTTCACAGCATCCGTGAATTTGGGGGGCCTGCTGGACATGCATCCGTAATAGCAGACAGCCCTGATGCCCTCTAGGGGATTGGCTACTTTGGGTTCAATCAGGGAGAGAATCTTGTCCTGGGCCATGAAATCGGCCAGGTCCCAGATCTTTGTCTTTCCCTCAATGGTATACCTGTAGTGTCCGGCTTCCTCTCTTAAAATGGTCTTTTCCGCTGCCTTGAGGCGGTTGAAGCACATGGGACAAGGGGCAACCAAATCGTGTTCTGTCTTCTCAGCAATAACCAGGTTGCGCCCGGGCAGTTCGATAGAAGCACGGTGGTGCAGACTGTGGGCAGCTGTGGCCCCGCAACAGCTCCAATCCTCAAGCTCAACAAGTTCTATACCCAGGGCCTCGCATACGCCTTCGATGGATTCCTCATAGTCTCTTGCTGAGCCCTCCAGGGAGCAGCCCGGATAATAACTGACTTTCATATACAAACTCCGTCCACTGATCTTTACCGTCGCGAGCCAGGACGGTCACACCAGGACGGTCACAAACCCTCTATTTCTTCAAAATTTCCTTGATTTCTTTCTTGGCCTTGATTCCTTTGGGAAGCAGCGGAAGGCGGCCCTTCTTAAACATGCTCCACCCGAGAGCGATCTCTTCCTTTATGGTGCCATTGAGGATCTTTTTGTAAAATTCCCCGCTCTTCAGCAGGTATGATTGCATCAGGCTTCCTTCAAACATCCGGCCTCGCTTTTTTACGTCTTCAAGAAAGGCCCTGTGAAAAGCGTAGGTTTTGGGCTCGGGGATTTGAACCCCTTCTTTTACGGCGATCTCCTTCAGGGCATCCATCGTCGCTGCAATGTCTACCTCATTCGGACACCGTGTCGTACACGTCTCACAGGCAGAACAAACCCATATGGTACTGCTGTTCAAGATCTGTTCTTTTTGACCCAGGATTGCGAGGCGGATCACCTGGTCCGGATAGATATCCATGGCAAAGGTGACCGGGCAACCATTTGTGCATTTTCTGCATTGAAAACAAGAGGTTAAATTGAGATGTGTTATGCTCTCAACCAGGTTGGCAAAGTTGGGATCTACCTTCATAGGGCTTGACTGTGCAGCTTCCATCAATACCTCTACAGTCTGGGATTCTGCATATAAGCGTCCGGCATCCGGGCCACAGGACAACCCTCACCGGGGATTCTTCACCAAAGCCTTCTTTCGTAGACAACCGCCCGAACTTTGTCAAGGAATTTGTACCCCCCTGATCCACCGTCTGTCAAGTTTGCCTAGCAACTAACTCGGCAAGGTGACAGATTTCGACGGCCCTGCTCTGAGATAACCCGTTGCAATGGTATTGATTATTGTTGGTCCTTCGTTTTTTTGGCGGTGGATTTGGGACCCCTTTCACACCACCATGATGGCCGGTCGATGGTTATAAGCATTCCTTGAGGGATAATGAGAAATGAAGGCGGGGTTTCAGTTATTCGGCAGGCATTGGGTTCTGTTTTGGATCGGCCAACCTGAAATCAGACTTCATGGTCTCGAAATAGAGCTTGGTAGAACCAAGGATGGCAAACGGCACTATTATGAGACCCAGAAATGGGACAAGAAGCGGGCACCCAAACCCAAGCAAGGTCATCTTGTGCCGCCACACGGCCCTCATTCGATCTCTCATGAGAGGACAGTCTCTCGAAAGAGAGAAGTCGGCATAATCCCAGGCAATAAAGATGGCGGCAACAACAAAGCTCAATAGGGTGCCCACCACCGGAACAAAGAGTAGGGGGATCGGTATAATCAACATCAGCACGGCTTTTTTCGCTTCCTCTTTCAAAACGGTCAGCACCCCTTTTCCGGAGGGAGTTGCCTCTCCTTCAGAAGCGTTTTGGTAGTAAACTCGCTCGTACTTTGTACTGATGTGGTCATAGACTGGTGAGGCCAGGACGATGGAGAGTACAATGAATGTGTAAAACATGATCACGAGGACAATGAGGTAGAGAATCCACTTGACTATGTGCGTATAGGTCCAATGCAGCCACCCCACCAGCCAGGACGATTCACCCGTTTCAGGGTGCCAGACCATTTGCAGCAGGTCGTCTGCATGATGGATAAACATGTAGTAGGCAAAGATGTACAGGGTCAGTGTGATAAGAAACGGAAGAACGGCCAGGATCAAGAAAGAGGGATGACTAAAACCGAAGCGAATTCCCTTGACATGAAACCTCCACCCTTCGGAGAAGGCTGTGAATGATTGAAACATGTGAAGCTCCCCTGTGATCTCCAGTGGCAACTTATGCAACGTATCTGCGAAAAGTCAAGCACCTCTCTCCACCGACCTGTTCCAGAAGTCATCTATAGGAGCCAAAGCAAACATGATCTCCCTCCGGATTTTCAAGATCGTCTTTGGCGGTCCTATGCGATATCGGAAATTATGTAAGTTATTCATAGGGCGCGACACTAGAAGGGTAGAGACCTTGGAAGTCGTTCGATCAAGCAAAGAATCAGGAAACGGGGGGCGAGGGACCCGGCGACAGCTCCTCTGCCCCTGCCTGCAAGTGTTGGAGGACTTCGTCAAAGACTCTTTCGAGTCTCAAGGATTGGTCAAAAATGATTCTTGCGTATTGCCTCAGCCTGTCCTGTGGGCAATCTTTTGCGTAGGCGAGCCGGGCGAATCCTCCGATGGCGGTGAGAGGATTTCTTAACTCATGCATCAACTGAAAGGCCACTTTGTTCGCAAAATCAAGGACTTCCTGGCGTTTCTGGGACTGGTAAAGCCGTCTCTTTTCTATAAGACGGGCAACACACATGCTGATGTCCAGGCGTTTGAATGCCTTTCTCACAAAATCATAGGCCCCGACTTTAATGGCCTGAACCGCCTTCTCATAATCACCGGCCCCCGTAATGAACACGACGTCAGACTCAGGATACTTCTCCTTGAAGCGTTTGGAGAATTCGATTCCGTCCATCTTGGGTAATCCGATATCCACAAAAGCAAAATCATATTGGCTGCCGTTCATGGAATCGAGTGCCGCGAGCGGATCCACAAAAACTTCGTAGGCAACCCCCGATTCTTCCAGGACCGAGCCAATGAACTCACAAACGGCAATGTCATCATCCAAAACGAGGGCCTTCATGTTGCACCTCTTCAAGCTATGAGTAATCCTTAAGTCTTGCTGTAACCCCAATGCTGCAAGTCTGATGCCAAGTCAATGGGGGCTTTTGCCCGTTTCCTGCGAGTAGTCCGGACAGCTATTTGGGCAACGGCCTGCAAAGAATGAACTGCCGCAGGTGAATTCGGAACGGCACCGCCCCATTTCCTATACGCGTTAGATGTTTCACTCTACCATCAGATGCGGCCGGTTTCAACGACTCCCTGTGGTTCAACGGCTGTCCGCCATGGCCGACACCAATCGGCAGGAAAAAACATTGTACTTCTCTTCTTATGAAAAACCAGCTATTCTGTACGATTAGCAGCAAGTAATTGTACGCATTGTTGCGCAAGCATAGAGGGCAGGAATGAGCGACGTACTAGACCTCACCGCATACAGAAGCAAACTGGTCGAGGAAAGGGCCTTTGGGCCCTGGCGGAAGCGATTCGGCGAGTCATACGGTGCAGAAACGAAGGTAGCGGACTTCCCCGACAGCACCCTCTACTTCCTGGCCAAACCCGGGGAGGAGACAGCAGTTGCCTATTATGAGGTGATTATGGGCATACTTGACCTCGGGAAGGCGCCGAAATTCTATTACCTCGACGAAGGTCAGCAACTGAGGGTTGTAGACATTCACCTTTTCCTGGCAGATCAGGTGCGCTTTGAATTGATGCGGAGGCTGGGGTGGCTCACCAGCGTCCCAGGTCAGGAACATACCCTTCTTGAAATGGTGCAGACTTTCGACACAATCAGGGCCGAGGTTAGAAAAGAACCTATTCCGCTCTCACCATCCCACCCGGATTACAGCGTATTCGATAAACTTACCATCGAAGACAAGCAGGTCTTTGTACGCCGCAAGCTCTTAAAGGCCCTGGAGACGTTTCGGGCCGGACTTGCCGGCTAGACCCTAACCCGGACAAGCCGGAACCAGACAAGAATGTAGAATAGTGAACAAGGAAATCTGAATGTCGAGGTTTCTCCTTAGACCACTACGGCACGAATCTTACGAATAAGGAACTAACGCTGCAAAAGTCGAGGATGCTGCAGATCCAAGGCATCAAATGGTGAAGTCCTGCGACATGCTCGGGACGCACCCTTGACAATCCGCCGGAGTGGACAGACGCAGGTCGAAGGTCGCGTGTCACCCTGATTGTATTTTTTCCGTTATTGTCCTGTTGTTATGCAACATCAGGGTAAAGTGGGAACATAGAGGATCAATGAGGAAGAGAAGGTTCTGGATTTGTCTCTTGGCCCTGGGCATCTCCTCTGTAGCCACCCAGCTTGTCATGATCCGTGAGGTGATGTCCTCCTTTGGTGGGAACGAACTGGTCATAGGGATTGTGCTGGGCGTGTGGCTCCTCTTCACCGGCCTTGGGAGCGCTCTGGGCGTACCTCTTGCAAAAAGAGGGTATCCTGAAAAGAGCCTTTTTGTCGGTCATCTCTTCATCGCAGTCCTTCCATTTTTTCAGATCGCCAGCATAAGAGCCCTTCCATTGCTTTGGGTCCGCGGTGAGATGATAGGCCTGGCTTCAGCAATCGTAGGGAGCACCATCGTACTCATCCCATACTGCCTCGTGGGCGGTGCCATGATACCCCTGGCAGGGTCCTTGCTGGAGGGGAAAGACACCACCAGCAAAGTCTATGTTGCAGACACCCTGGGCGATATTAGTGGTGGCCTGCTGTTCAGCCTTGTTTTTGTCTACTTGTTCTCCCACTGGGACTGCTTCCTGGTCCTCGGATTCTTGAATCTGTTCGCCGCTTTTATGATGGTTTCTCTTAGGGTGCTGCCTGCCGTGTGTGTTCTGGGCATAGCGGTGCTGGCGGTAAGACCTTTCAATGTGACTTCCCTCTCATGGCGCTTTCCCGGTCAGGAGATCGTCCTCAACAAAAACACGCCGTTTGCCCAGCTTACCATCTCGAAAACCGGTAGCCAGCTCAATGTCCTGCAGGATGCTATTCCGCTTTTTTCGACCGGTGATCTCGATACGGAGACTATTGCCCATCTGCCACTTTGCCAGGTGCGAGAAGGGGCTAAGATCCTTTTAATTGCTGGAGGGGTGTTTGGCACGCTGGAAGAGATCTCCAGGCACCACCCAGAGCGCGTGGACTATGTCGAGCTTGACCCGGCAATCCTGGATCTGGACGGGCTCATTCACAAGAGCCTTGCCCGTACCTTTGTTCACGTTCATGTTGGGGATGGCCGCCTCTTTGTGAAGAAAGCGCTTACAAAGTACGACGCCATTATTGTGGACCTTCCAGATCCGGAAAATGCACAACTCAACCGATTTTATACACAGGAATTCTTCAAAGAGTCGAAGTCGATCCTTGAAGAAGGCGGCGCCCTTTCGTTCACACTGATAGGTTCAGAAAACTATCTTGAAGAAAAGGGGCTTGCCCTGAACCGTTCGGTTCACGCTGCCCTGAAGAACGTGTTCAAGCATACACTCGTCTTTCCGGGAACGACACACTATTACATGGCATCCGATTCACCACTGGATCCGAATATCGCCGGTGTGCTGAGTGATCGGGGAATTGTTACTAAGTATCTGGTCGATTACGAGTTGCCAACCATGGCCGATCCGTTTCGCATGGACATGCTGAAGCGTCTCCTTACTGAGAAAGAGGTCCCGGCCAATAGGGATCTTTCCCCGTTAGCCTTTGGGCATCTGATAGAGCTATGGCTCAAGAAGTCCGGGAGCCCGAGAACATTTCTCCATATTATTGTTGTTGTCATCCTGGGCTTGGCGGTTCTGGCAGGTTGCAGGGACCGCCTGCGTTTTACCATTGCAAGCTCCGGATACGCCGGCATGGCTTGTGAGCTATCTCTTCTCCTTCTGTTCCAGGTGATATACGGATACGTTTACCTGAGAATGTGTCTCTTCATAACGCTTTATATGATCGGTTCGGCGCTGGGGGCGCTGGCGTCGGGCAGGCTGAAGAGGTCAGAGGCTTGGCAGGTATTGGCATGTGACGCCGGTCTGATCCTGTCCGCCGGGTTGGCGTGTGTGGCGGCAATGGTCGGCACGCATCTCAAGGGGCCCGTGTCTTTGTTTGTGATGCAGTATGGGGTCATTCCGGTCCTGTTGTTTGTTGTAGCCTTTGTTGCAGGCTACCAGTTTTCGACCGTCTCCCGCATGGCCCGCGGGACCGGAGCAGAGATTACAGGCCGCCTTTATGTGTCGGACCTGGCCGGAGCGGCTTGTGGGACCATATTGACAGGGCTTGTTTTTCTCCCTAAGATGGGCGTCATCGGGGTCTTGATCTCGGTGGCAGCGCTCAAAGGCGTGAGCCTGGCAGTCAATACCATGAGTGTGTTACGACGAGCTTAAAATCCTGCCTGACAGGAATAGTCTATATGGGAGTATCAAGAAGGGATTTCATCAAAACCACCTGTTGTGCCGCCTGCACTGCGGTGCTGTTCCCGCTCGATCTGGCCCGGGCCGGGACGGGTTTCTCCGCCACGGATCCCCACGTCAAGGAAGCCTATTTCTACAAGGGACTGCCCGATGGTGTTGTACAGTGTGGTACCTGCCCACACGAATGCGTTGTTCTGCCCGACAAGCGGGGGAGGTGTGGAACCAAGCTGAACCTCGATGGAAAGCTCTACACCATTGCCTATGCCAACCCTTGCGTTGTGAATGTAGATCCCGTGGAGAAAAAGCCGCTCCAGCATTTTTATCCCGGAACAAAGTCCTTCTCTCTGGCCGTGGCCGGATGCAATTTCCACTGCCTCAATTGCCAGAACTGGGAGATATCCCAGACAACGCCGGACAAGACACGTAACTACAAACTCTCACCGGATGAAGTGGTCCTGATGGCTTCAGAATACGACTGCAAAAGCATCGCCTATACGTATTCCGAGGCCACGATGTTTTTTGAATACATGGTGGATATTGCGGCGAGAGCCAAGCAAAAAGGGATCAAGAATGTCTGGGTTAGCAATTCGTACATCAGTCAGCCGGCCCTCGAGCGGCTGTGTGACGTGATTGATGCGGCCAGCGTGAATCTGAAGAGTTTTTCCGAGAAGATCTATTGGGACTTGAACGGCGGACACCTTGAACCCGTGCTTGAGGCCTTCAAGACCCTGCACAGGCGAGGGGTCTGGATTGAGATCATCAATCTGGTGATTCCGACTTACACGGATGACATGGAGATGGTCAAAAAGATGTGCGGGTGGATCCTGGAAAACCTTGGTCCCGAATATCCTCTCCACTTCTCCCGGTTTCATCCGCAATACAAGCTCATTCATCTCCCTCCCACACCGGTTGAGGTCCTGAAAGAGGCGGAAACCGTGGCCCAAAAAGAAGGACTCAACTACGTCTATATTGGCAATGTGCCGGGTTTGGGTGACAAGACCTTTTGTCCAAACTGCAAGAAAGTTGTGGTCCAGAGAAGGGGATACACGCTGATAAGAAACCACGTGGTAAACGGAAAATGCAAGTTCTGCAGCACACCGATTAGTGGCAGGTGGGCTTAAGCAGATGCCGACCTGGCCGCTTCAGAGGCACTTGGTATGAAAAGACTTCTGACGATTTCCTTTTCAATCACCATGATACTCACCTGTGTTTGGATTTGCTCGTCTTATGCTGTGAAGGGGTCCAAGAGTGTTCGGCCTCCAGCAGTTGCCGGTATGTTCTATGTAGACTCTCCTGACAAGTTGCATCAGGAGGTTTCTTCCTTCCTTAAAAGTGCCGGCGGGGTCGAGGTTCCAGGAAAGATCAGGGGGCTTGTCTCACCCCACGCAGGATACATCTATTCGGGCGTTGTGGCTGCTGCAGGATACAGACAGATCGCATCTTCCATCAAGACGGTTTTCCTTCTTGGTTCGAGTCATCGGGTGCCCCTTGGGGCGCCCTCTATTCCGGATGTGCAGGCTTATCAGACCCCTTTGGGGAAAGTTCCCTTAGCTGAGCTGGCCTCGACCCTTCGCAATTCGCCGGGCTTTGCGTCCGTTCCTGATGCCCACCTCGAGGAGCATTCGCTGGAGGTTCAACTTCCCTTTCTTCAGGTAATGCTCAAGAAATTTGAGATTGTCCCTATTCTGATCAACAGCTCTGATCCCAAAGCCCTTGCTGAAATTCTGGTGAAACATGTTGGTGACGATACCCTCGTTGTGGCAAGTACAGACCTGTCTCATTACTATTCCTACGAGACGGCCGTCTCTCTGGACCGCGTTTGCACGACAGCTATCACCAGGAGTCGATTTTCAGATATGCCTTTGTGTGAAGCTTGTGGCAAGCAAGCCGTCTTGACACTGATGCATATTGCGCAAATAAAGGGGTGGCGCGGCGTGCTGTTAGACTATAAGAACTCGGGCGACACAGCGGGAGGGAAGAACCGCGTTGTCGGGTATGCCAGCATCGCCTTTGTGGAAGGAAAGGAGATGACAGATGCCATGAAAGAAACACTCCCCGTCCAGGATAGGGAAGCCCTCCTGAGGCTGGCCCGCACGGCTATTGAGGCCAGGTTGGTGGAGGGGGCTAAGGTGGACAGGCCGCGCCAGGTTTCTCCTGTCTTCAATGAAATGCGAGGATGTTTTGTCACCCTCCACAAACACGGGCAACTCCGCGGGTGCATCGGCACGATTGAGCCCACGTGTTCCCTCATTGAATGCGTGGAGAAGAACGCCAAGAACGCGGCATTTCATGATCCAAGGTTCCCGGCTCTGAGCGTGGAAGAACTCAAGGAAATTGACGTCGAAGTCAGCGTCCTTTCCGTTCCTGAGGTACTTGGGTTTAAGGATGGAGAAGACCTCAAGGGCCAGCTTGAACCGAATGTGCACGGGGTCATCTTGTCTCGGGGTATGCATCGCTCCACCTTCCTTCCCCAGGTCTGGAAACAGCTCCCTGACAAGGAGAAGTTTCTTGAGCATCTTTGTCTGAAGGGGGGGATGTCGGCAACTGCGTGGCAGGAGCCGAAGACAAAGGTTGAGGTCTATTCGGCTGAGGTGTTTGGTGAGGAAGATTTAAAATAGCCAAACCCGTTCCGGGTGCCTGGGCGGGCTCGATGGAGAGAGTTAAGGGAGTATTCTAAAGCATGCGCGTGGCTATGTATTACAGCAACAAGGATATCCGTGTAGAGGAGATACCCACTCCAGAGATAGGTCCGGGTGAGCTGCTTCTCAGGGTGGAAGCGAGTGGTATCTGCGGAAGCGACGTGATGGAATGGTATCGCATCAAGCGGGCACCACTAGTCCTTGGCCACGAAGTTGCGGGGGAGGTTGCCGAGGTGGGGGAGGGCGTTGACCGCTACAAGCAGGGGGACCGGATTGCTGCATCCCACCACGTTCCCTGCAACACATGCCGGTATTGCCTCAGCGGGCATCATACGGTGTGCGATACCCTTCGGAGCACTAATTTCGATCCGGGCGGTTTTGCTGAATACGTGAGACTCCCGGCCATCAATGTGGATCGTGGGGTATACTCGATCCCTGATGAGGTTTCCTTTGAGGAGGCGACCTTAACAGAGCCCCTCGCGTGTGTTTTGCGGGCTCAGAGGATCGCCGGGCTGGCGCCCGGGGAGACCGTGCTGGTTATTGGAAGCGGTATCTCAGGCCTGCTGCATATTCAGCTTGCCCGAGCAATGGGCGCAGGGCGGATTGTAGCCACAGACGTTAGCGAGGCTCGCCTTGAGGCAGCCAGCGCTTTTGGGGCAGGTGCTGTCATACATGCCGGCAAAGACATTCCGTCTGAGCTTCGACGGGTAAATGATGGGTGGCTCGCAGATAAGGTCTTTGTGTGCACAGGGGCAGAGACAGCGAATCAGCAAGCTTTGGAATCGGTTGAACGCGGGGGCACCGTGTTGTTCTTTGCGCCAACTGACCCGGGTGTCACACTTCCCATCTCCGTGAACGAGCTGTTTTTTCGAAATGACGTCACGCTCACCACGTCTTATGCCGGCAGCCCGACAGACCACGTGACAGCGATGGAGCTTATTCGTGCTGGACGTGTCAACGCAAAAAAGATGATCACCAACCGGTTTGGCTTGTCGAATACAGCCAAGGGATTTCAGTTAGTTGCTGAGGCACAACGGTCAATCAAGGTTATTGTCGAACCCCAGAGATAGCCCCAAACAGATTGATTATTGACGATTGATTATTGATGATTGTAGTTTAACCAATCATTTTTGCGGTCACGCGATTGCGGTTCTGAACTCCGCATTCCGAATTCCGCAATCCGAATTCGAAACGGGGAGGAGAGATAAAT
>JAFDFO010000177.1 GCA_019309815.1 Deltaproteobacteria bacterium | reverse complement strand
ATGTTAGCCATGCAACGAGGACCGCGTCTGTTTTCAGGCAGGGGCTCTTCAGAAGTCGTTTGATGCGTTCTTTGCGCCTACCTTTCAGCTACCTGATACAAAGATAAGTGCTCGCTTAAAACTCGGGGCGAATAAAATGAAATTACTATTCGCTAAACCGCACATCCGCTTTCTCCTGTTGCTGCTCCTTGTAATTGCCCTTGTTCTTGTTGGAACGGTTGTGCCAGTTGATAACGACGCGATTGACGACTTCTTGAAAGGTATTCCCCTTGCCTATTCATCTGTAGCTTTTGCATTTCTCTATGTTGCTGGAACCTTTGTTGTCTGGTACTTGAAAGACCCTCTGAAAGTCGTGGGTGCTATTATTTTCGGTGCCTATCTGAGCACTCTGCTTATCTACATAGCGGAGATAATCAACGCGTGCATCTTTTTTCAGATAACTAACAGTCTTGGGAAGGATTATGTAGAAAAGACTCTGCGAGGAAGATTCAAGAGGTTTTACGAAAGAATTGATGAGATAAATCTGGGTTGGATTTTCTTACTGCGAGCAGTTCCCCTGATTCCTTATCGCGTTCTGGATATCAGTTTTGGTCTGAGCAAGCTTCCCCTTAAGAAGTACATTCTGGTCGTGATCCTGGCATCCTTGCCTAGGATATTCTGGGTGCAATTTGTCCTTGCCGGCATGAAAGGGTTCTCTATGAACGCTGCGGTGGCCTACTTCAATGAGAATAACGTTGTTTTCTTCCTGAGCCTTGCCTACTTTGTGATCACCTTGATTGTTGCGTTCAGAATAAAGAGAAAGTTCCAGTGATCCCTGTCCCCCCCTTTGGATCGTTGTTGGGCACAAAGCCTATTGATAGGCTGCCAAGCCCGTTGTGTGGGCCTCGAGGAAGTGCCTCAATTGAGTGGCTTGCTCTTGGGTGAGTTCCCCGAATTGAACAGCACAGCGCCTCCTCTCGACAAAAGGATTGAAAGTGTAATGATTTTTGCCGACGCTGCAGTCATATACGGTCATGGCAGGTATTCGAGACAGATGAAAACGTGCTCCAGATACAAAGAGGTCTATTTCTCCGGAGTCCTTTTTTGCCCCTTCAAAGGTCACGTACTCAAAGGCCATACCTCCCTTGCTTATATCCTTGATCTTGCCCAATTTCGTGAAATGGGGTCTGAATACGGCAAAAGCCATGTCTTGCGCTACAAATCGCCTAAACTTTCTATTCTCCGTTTCCACTTGTTCACCTTTCTCACAAACGAATTGCCGGCTCGAGTTCGAGATATTCATACCATCACCTAATGGATGTTTTGGCCAAAGGTCCACTATTTAGAGAGGATGGCCTACCGTTCTTGATAACATCTTAATACGGGACTTGAGGAAAATGGCAAGGGGGATTTTGGGGGGTACAAAGTGGGTATAGTCCGTCCCCCCTTTTTTGCAACCAAGTGATATTAATAACTTAATAACCAGTAAGTCATGGCGCAGCCATCTGCTGATAATGATCAGAATCCAAAATGTGGGTCAGTGCGAACAGACTCAGTGTGCGGCACGCCTCTTTCTCAAATTTGCTTGAAGGAAACTCCTCAGCCCCTGGCCCGAATACTGGATGTTTAGTTTCCTGCGGATATTCCTCCGATGGGTTTTTACTGTGCTTAGAGAGATGTGGAGCTGGTTGGCTATCTCCTGACTGGTCAGTTCGTTCATAATCATGGACGCGATGCGCAGCTCGGTAGAAGAAAGGTTGCCGGCTATTCTCGTATCACGGCCGAGGCCTGAGGTAAGATCTTCTATGTGATCCATCAGGGTACTCAGGTCGGCTTGGTACCTGGACAGGGTTCTGTCTCCTTGGAGCTTCTCAACAATTGGTACGATCAACGACCTGACTTTCAGCACGATTCGCTTTTCCGATTCTTCCCGCGTCCTTTCCAGGTTTTCCGCCAGAACTGACAAGGCCTTATTGGTTTCCAGGAGCTGCTCGTTAATATCCTCGAGGCGATGTCCGTAAGCGAGGCATTCTCCCTGGCTGTGTTCCAACTCTCTGACCGTTCTCTTCAACTCCTCTTCCATCATGTGGGTGTGCATGGCACGCTTGACGGCATGAGAGAGGACCGTCATGTTGATCGGTTTTTCGAGAAAGTCAAAGACACCCAACCTGATCGCGGTGACAGCCTTTTCTTTGTCGGCATAGCCGGTCATAATGATAATTTTTGTGTCCGGACAAAGTTCGTGTATCTCCGGAATCAGATCAAATCCGGACTTGTCGGGCATTACAATATCCAGCAGCACGATGTTGTAACACGTCTTCTTCATGTGACGGATCACCGCGTTAGGCCTCGTCATAGTCTTGGTTTCGATTCCCCATCCAAGGAACGTTTCCTGGAGGGCATCACACAGATTGCGGTCATCGTCAACAATGAGAAGACGCGAATCTTTGTAGTCCATTGTGTCAAGGTTATCTTGCATAATCTTCAATCATATCAGATAAGTCTGCTTTTCCGGCCAATCCAGACCGAATGTCAGGTTCGAATATCAGAGATTCCGTAAACTTGTACTACGATTTTATTACGAGGAAAATACGGAGTAGAAACCAGTATTCTCTCTGTGGCCAAGTGCGGGAATGCCCGGTGGTTTGGATCTCGCAAGAACCCTTAAGGGCCTATTTGGTGGCTGTGGGTTCGTGATAGAGAATTGTCATGACCAGCCAGGCAAGCACGATCAGTGCCGGGACCACGATGACTACAAAGGACACAATCTTTTGCTTTCGCGAGCTTTTTCGTGTCTTAGGAGTTTTCTTCTTAGATGGAACTGCCATAAGTCTGCCCTTCAGGAACGCTTTGAGTGTATTACCACTATGACCCTCTGAATTGATCCTGTCTGCTGTTCGCTTAGTAGCCAGTAAGGAGTAAGCAGTAGGCAGTAGGTAAGATACCAGGCCCGGTGTTTTGTTCTGCTTACTCCTTACTCCCTACTGTTTCTTATCAAAGGCCCACACAGCAATGGTGGTCAAGAAAAAAGCAATGATCGCGGCAAGGCCCAGGCCACGCCACGGAGTTCTGGCCGGCATTAACCCGAATGCAAGAAGGAAAACCAAAACCCAGCAGGAAATATGCCAGGGTTTCACCAGGCTTGCAACAAACCGCCCCACCAGTCTCTCCCAGCTTCTTTGCTGCTTGCTTTTTTGAATCTGTCGAACTATGTCCCGTGCCTCAAAATCTGTATGAAGGGAGTATCCTCTGTCTTGCTCGTGACGGTGATCATAATCTACGACTTTTTCCTGGGTGCCGTGCGCATTCCACGATGTCCATTTTCCATCCCTCTTGCCGAAATACCAGTGACTTTCCTGTGCCTTCTGCCCGTTCAAATACCAGTCAGTCCACTTCCCATGCATCTTTCCATAAAGAAAGTGACCATCAACAATCTTTGTTCCGCGCTCGTCCCATTTGACCCAGGGGCCTGTTTTCTCCCCTTTGGAATATTCACCTTCTAATTGTTTTTGGCTATTTTTGTACCAAAATAACCATCTGCCGTGACGCTTCCCGTTAAGCAAGGCCCCCTCAGCATATTTGGTTCGGGGTTTCCAGAAGCAGAGCCCTTTTGGCCAGTATAGTATGGTTGTTTCAGTTTTTGACATAAGCGATGAGTCTCCACATAAAGCACTAATGAAAGCTCAGTTCAATTTGTTCAACGTTGCCCACCGTGAGGTTGCCCAGGGATCTATACTTCACGGGGATGCTCTCAGTGGTTGCCCACGCCTTGAGGTCCGAGTCGTACTCAAAAAAGAGCGGTTCGGTATATCTGAAAATGGGCATCCCAGGAATTCTGTAACGGACTGCAAGTTTCATATAGAAAGGTTTCTGTTGCGTAGTATGATTTTCAGGTATAGGAATATCCGGAATCTCCAATCTCACAGAGCCTGCCCCCGACTCCACTCTTTGGTGAACGCCTGGCATGTTCGCTATGAAGGCCACCCGCCCTGCCCAGTACCAGAAGCCGTCGACCTTGTGAATGAGGGCATCCCCGCCTCCCGCGTTCTTGACAAAAATACCCGTCTCATCAGTATCCAGGACAATGACGGGCCTAAGGACTGCCGAGCTCCCTAACCCGGCGATGATCAGGAACAGGACAAGAGCCCCGGGTATTGCCCATTTTTTGTCTAGGCTCCTGAGTTTTTCCTTTAGATAGCCAAACGTCCCAGGGTCTAATCCTACAGACATGTTTCCCACACAATCTTACGACGGACGAACCTTAAAGCAGGGCTCGAGCTTTTCCATCTACTTGACGATCCCGCCATACTCCAGTTCAGAGCATGGCAACATAGCGGCCCCAGGAAAATTCTGTTTTCTGAGAAGGGATGCAAATTTGCACCTCCCTTGGCGGTACTTCAAAATGGAATCCTCAATCCATTTATGTCCCAGGTAGATTGAGGCAGGTCCATTGGACAATGTGGCACGCAGTGGCATCACAGGAGCATACCGGAATTAGGCCAAAGATCCACGCATCGAAAGTGCTCTGGAGTAACGTCAAGAAAAAAGACAAGGAATGTCCCTCTTTTCGGGAGGCTATTACACGCAGATAACGATGTCAAGGCGAACACAAGGCCCTGATCCACCGTCTGTCAAGTTTGCCGGAGATTCGCGGCGGTGGGTGCGCCGACGTACTAAGGTACTTCAAGTGCCCACCAACAAAGAAGATCCGGTGAAATCGGCAGACCC
>JAFDFO010000176.1:1538-6482 GCA_019309815.1 Deltaproteobacteria bacterium | reverse complement strand
CCCTGCACTGGCTCACAAAGTCACGATCTTTGCCCTGGTGAAGGGAGATACCGTTTTCACGCAAAGTAAGCTTGGTGGCAAGCCTGCCAAGAATGCCCCGGTAGTTATTAGCGACGCAGAAGGCCACCAGCTTTTTGAGGGAAAAACCGACGAACAGGGGGCGTTTTCGTTCAAGATTCCTAATAAGAAAAGCTTCAAGGTCGTGGTGCTGCCGATGTTTCTGAGAGCAGCACGCCCCAAGGCAGCACAGACACTGCGGTCCAAGGAACAGCTCCTTTGGCAAGGCAGGAGCAACCCCGATCAACAACGGTTGGGTTGACCCGTGAAGAGGTGCAAGGGCTCATTGACCGGTCTCTGGACAGAAAGCTTGCGCCGGTTTTTGATAAGCTGGCTGAGGCAGCTGACCAGGGCCCTCGGGTGCGCGATGTGATTGGGGGGATCGGCTGTATCTTGGGCCTTGTAGCGGTGGCGTTGTATTTCTCAAAACGCGGGAAGAGGAAATGAATACGGTTTCGAACGATTTCATTTGTTCGCTTCGCTTCACTGCGGGCGGGCATAAAGCCCGCCCCTACACCCTATGTTTTGTGGGCGCCGTGTCTGTCATTTCGACCGACTTGTCCGTCGAAGTCCCGCGGGCGGGACGAAGACGGAAGGGAGAAATCTTGCCATTTTGACCTCCTACCCGACCAAACTTTTTGCATGTGCCGGAAGAGATGTAGGGGCGGGATTTATCCCCGCCCGCCTCCCGAGAGTCGGCCAAAGAGAAGAGATTGTTTCAACGGGGGTGACGATAGGATGATTGGAGAAGGCTTTGCCAGCACTGATTCCTTGATCTACCGTCTTGATCCTCGCGTCAAAATCGTGGTGGTGTTCCTATTCTCGATTGTTGTGGCTGTTTCCAACCGATTCCTGGTTCTGGTGCTGGCCCTGGGTTTGAGCATCTGCATTATGTTGCTTGCCAGGGTGCCGATGCGCCAACTTCTGCGTCGCCTGGTGCCCGTGAATATCTTCGTTCTTTTTCTCTGGCTCTTTCTGCCATTTACTATCAGAGGCGAGCCACTCTTTTCAATTGGTCCGCTTGTGGGGACACATCAAGGCATGCTATATGCGGCCCGCATCAGTCTCAAAGCGAACACGATTGTAGGGGTACTGATTGCCTTGGTTGGATCAACATCTATTTTGACGCTGGGCCACGCCATGCACGAACTGAAGGTCCCAAAGAAGATCGTCCACCTCTTCTTCTTTACTTACCGGTACATCCACGTGATACACCGCGAGTATCTCCGGCTGGTGAGTGCCATGAAAGTCCGGGGTTTTAGGCCGGGAACCAATATGCACACGTATAAAACTTATGCCTACCTGGTAGGGATGCTTCTGGTAAAAAGTGCAGACAGGGCAGAGCGGGTGCGGAACGCCATGCTGTGCCGGGGTTTCAGGGGAAGGCTTTACAGCCTTAGCGAGTTTTCGCTTAAGACAAGTGACGTCATCTCCTTCGTTGTGATGCTGGCCTGCGTGCTGGCCTTGGGGGTGTTGGAATGGACAAAAATGGCCTGATTATCGATTTGCGGGACGTATCGTTTGGCTATCCTGGCAGGGCCCCTGTCCTTGATCAGTTGAGGTTGTCCTTCTACCAGGGCGACCGCATGGGCCTGATGGGACCCAACGGAAGCGGGAAGACAACCTTCTTTCACGTCATTATGGGTCTTCTCAAACCTTCTTCGGGAAGGATGGAAATCTTTGGCAGGTCTGTCCAGGAAGAAAAGGAATTTGCCGGTATCCGTCAGAGGATCGGTCTCCTGTTCCAGGATGCCGACGACCAGTTGTTTAGCCCTACAGTGCTGGAGGATGTTGCCTTTGGCCCCTTGAATCTGGGCAAGTCACAGGATGAAGCCAAGGACATTGCCGGAAGGACGCTGGAATCCCTGGGCCTGGCTGGTTTTGAGGAAAGAATTACTCACAAGCTGTCTGGCGGAGAAAAAAGGCTTGTCTCCCTGGCTACGGTCCTGGCTATGGAACCGGACGTATTACTACTGGACGAGCCAACGACCGGACTGGACGAGGCAACGGAAAAGCGGCTTGTTGAAATTTTGCAGGGTCTTGACCTTTCTTTTATTCTTGTCTCGCACAACATAGACTTTCTCATGAAGACCACGGAATTCATCAGTTACATGACCAAAGGAAAGATCTCTCTTGACGAAGAAAGTATTCCCCACACGCATGTTCACGTTCACAAGCACGGGAGATACGAGCACAGACATGATCACAGCGGCCCGAAGGCGGACAAGAAAGATCAATGATTTGCGCCTTAACAAGGAAGCAATACATAGCACGAGTGACAGGTCGGAAAAATAAGGGGCTGAAGCTCTCAGAAGTGGTTTCAAAATCCCATCTAACGCCCAATAGCTGTGTTGTCCCGCGAATTGAAATACTCATGTACTGACGTGTACGCTCCGTTATAAATTCGCGGGACGCCTTGCTCTTGAACGCGATCTGGGGCCTTGAAACCACTTCAAGTCATTCGTTTAACTACTCATTAACCTTTAGAACCAACAAAATTGAGCCACGAAGGCTTGCATCACCAGAAGGTGCCGGTCGTCGTGGCTCTTTTTTTTGGCAGAAAATGCATTTTAGAAAGAGGAGGTCGTTATGAAGAGAGGTATGTTTTTTGTTTTGTCTCTGGCTTTGGTTCTGGCAGCAGCGGGTCCCGCTTCAGCCCATTTCGGGATGGTAATTCCGTCTGATGAAATGGTGATGCAAGGAGAAGGCAGGGATGTCAAAGTGGATCTCCTGTTCTGGCATCCCTTTGAGGGCATCGGTATGGAGCTTGTGAAGCCTGCAAAGTTCGCTGTGGTGGCTAATGGAAAGGAGACAGATCTGTTGGGCTCGCTTAAATCCGCGAAGACAAAAGGGCATCAGACATGGACCGCTGATTTCAAGATCAAGCGTCCCGGGGTCTACATGTTTTACATGGAGCCTCAGCCCTATTGGGAGCCCGCGGAGGATTGCTTCATTGTGCACTATACCAAGACTATAGTTACCGCCTTTGGCGATGACGAGGGCTGGGATGAGGAGATTGGACTCAAGACCGAGATCGTTCCCCTTTCCAAGCCGTACGGCCTTTATGCCGGCAACGTATTCCAGGGGATCGTGAAGCTGAACGGGAAACCAGTGCCTCATGCAGAAGTGGAGGTGGAGTATTTCAACAAGGATGGCAAGTACAGTGCCCCAACCGACTACATGGTGACCCAGACTGTCAAGGCAGATGGCAATGGGGTCTTCACGTATGCGGCACCCAGGGCCGGCTGGTGGGGTTTTGCTGCGCTGAATACTTCAGACGAGAAGAAGAAGCATGACGGCGAGGATAAAGATATCGAGCTTGGGGCTGTCCTGTGGGTCAAATTCCACGACATGAAGTAGAGCATCCACCGGAGCAAATAGCCATATGGTTATAGGAACAGCGAAAACGATAACGAGATAAGGAGGAATTCCATGAAGAAACAGAGTTGGATTGTTTTGGCGACAGTTTGTATCTTGGGCTTGTTTGTGCTGACCGCCAACGCGCAAGAAGAGGATTCGGGAACAAGCATCATGGACAGAGTATCCATCGGTGGTGTCCTCGCCGGCGCCTATCAGTATGCAAGCCCCACCGGCCCGCAAGAGGCGGAGGATGAAGATGGGGGAGCGGTGGTCTTTCAGCCCGAAGTCGACATCACACTGACGGAAGTCGACGAGATCTTTTTCAAGTTCGGCTTTGGCGCCGGTAACGGATTAAACGTGGAAGAATACCCGTTTGTCCTGGCGCCTTGGGCCGCCAACCTGGAAGACGATGTTAAGGACATTAACGGTCGCGACCGGGATTACCTGCTCACCGCCTGGTATAAACACACCTTTCAATTCAGCGACATCAATGCATTGGGGCTTACCGGCGGTATTATCGATGCTACCGACTATCTGGACGGAAACGCCTATTCCAATGATGAATTTACCCAGTTCATGAACGAAGCGCTGGTCAACGCGCCGAATGGTTTTTTCCCTTCCTTTGATATTGGTGGTGCATTTGAATGGGAAATTGGTCCCGTCAGTGTGAATGGTGTGGTCATGGGCATTGGTGACACGGGTGAAAACGAAGACGACACCACACCGTACAACTTCTTCGGTGTTCAACTTGCCTACAAGGCTGATACCAGTCTTGGAGAGGGGAACTATCGCTTGATTGTTGATGGTACCACGGACGACTTTATGAATGCGGAAGGCACCTCGGCCGAGGAATCCCTGATGTGTATAGTCCTGTCTTTTGACCAGCAGTTTGGAGAGATCGTCGGCGGCTGGATCCGATTCGGGACCCAGGACGACAGCGCCGCTGTCGACATTGAGTCCTGCTATTCCGGGGGCATTGATATCAACGGCAAATTATGGAACCGGGAACAAGACAACATCGGAATCGGTTACGCCAATCTACAGGGTGGCAACCAGGACATTGACAGCATCCAGTTGGTGGAAGCCTATGTTCGTTTTGGTCTGAACGACACATTTGCATTGACGTTCGACATTCAGTACGAGGATGACAGCTACAAATCCGGGGCTGGGGAAGATGTGTCTGGGTGGATCGGCGGCGTCCGGGCCACCGCCGAATTCTAACGCAACAGAGAGGTTTTGAGTTTCTTCTAAAATCCTCTTGCAATACGCTCCCCCGCAAGGAAAATGGGGACGTCCGTGATGGACTAACATGTTGGCAAGCCTGAGTTGCCATCATGTTCAAGCTGTCACGAAATGCCGATGAAGAAAGTCCTCATGGTCATGGACGTCCCCTGTTCTCACATAAAAAGACTACCCAAATCCACCGCCAAAAAAACGAAGGACCAACAATAATCAATACCATTGCAACGGGTTATCTCAGAGCAGGGCCGTCGAAATCTGTCACCTTGCCGAGTTAGTTGCTAGGCT
>JAFDFO010000176.1:0-1526 GCA_019309815.1 Deltaproteobacteria bacterium | reverse complement strand
TCTGCCGATTTCACCGGATCTTCTTTGTTGGTGGGCACTTGAAGTACCTTAGTACGTCGGCGCACCCACCGCCGCGAATCTCCGGCAAACTTGACAGACGGTGGATCAGGGACTACACCGGGTGTTGACGCAGGAAGCGAAATGCTGCACTGTGTGTGCGCCGTTTGGCATTATAGAGAAGGAGGGTATGTTAGGACAATGAGAGACCAGGAAAAGCTGAGGGTCATGTTAGTATTCTGGATAGGACACAACCTCGAGCACGCAGAGGAGTTTCGAAAATGGGCTCAACGTGCGGAGGCGTTTGGGGAAAAGGAAGTTGCTTCCAAGCTTGAGGCTGCGGCCCAGGAAATGATTCTTCCAAACAGCAGCCTGCAGAGTGCACTAGATATATTGGGTGGGCCTCTGGAGCGGAATTGAGTGGCATCCTCGTGCAGTACGACGCCGGGCCCATTGCTCCATGAACATTTAGGCAGGCGTTTGACAAACATGGTGATTTCCATTAGGCATGGACAAATGAATGTTGCTGTTCATGAGGAATTCGGGAGGGCTCGTAAGGAGCACAGCAGATTATGAAGTTAGCTATTAGCGGCAAGGGTGGGGTAGGAAAGACGACCTTTGCTGCGCTGTTGATCAAGACATTGAGTGATGAGGGAAAGCGTGTTTTGGCCATCGACGCTGACCCGGACGCGAACCTTGCTGCAGCCTTGGGCATCCCTGATCCGCATTCCGTGGTACCCATTTCAGAAATGAAGGAATTGATCGGGGAGCGAACAGGTACCTCGCCGGGAAGCATGGGAGGGTTTTTCAAGCTGAATCCCAAGGTAGACGACCTGCCTGAGAAGTTGTCAGTTGAGATCGACCACATCAAGTTCATGAGACTGGGCGGCGTGAAAAAAGGAGGGGGCGGCTGCATCTGTCCCGAAAGCACGCTGCTGAAGACGCTGGTTGCCCATGTGCTTTTGGCCCGAGATGAAGTGGTGGTCCTGGACATGGAGGCGGGCATCGAACACCTGGGCCGGGGCACTGCCTCTGCCACAGACAGGCTGATCGTGGTCGTGGAGCCTGGACGAAGAAGCGTGGAAACAGCTGAGAATATTAAACGGCTTGCAGGGGAGATCGGCCTGGACAGTATATCTCTTGTTGGAAACAAGATTCGCGGAGAAAGAGATAGAGAATTTCTGAAGAAGTATGTGACCGGCTTCGAGTGGCTGGGGTTTCTTCCCTATGATGAGAAGATCATCGAGTGTGACCTGAGCGGAAAATCCCCGTACGATACAGACACGGTAGCGAAAGATGTTGTCCGTGATATTGTCCAATCATTGGCCAACGAGCTGTCCGAACACCAGCACGCCCATGCTCACGAACACTCCCACGACCATGCACACGAACATCGACATGGGGACACAGTCCACGCACACGGGCACTCACACACCCACGCCCATGATCATGGGCATGCACATTCCCACGAAGACCATGGACATGACCACACTCACAGCGACGACCACGAGCCCCACGACCATGACCAT
>JAFDFO010000033.1 GCA_019309815.1 Deltaproteobacteria bacterium | reverse complement strand
TACCTTGTCCGATCTCTTTGTAAAAAGAACGTGACATTCCCCGTCCCTCTCAAACAGAAGGAGCAGTACGGCAGCCGGCACAAAGTTCTGATCCCTTATCTGTCTGCTTTCCCTGGATGTCAGAACTTCGGCGATCTGTGTCTCCATGCACATCATATTCCGTTGTCCGTTCACCGTTGTCCGTTCACCGCGGCGCATAGCGCATGGCGTTAAGCCAAAGCCAAAAAGAACCTGTTTTTCAATCGTCAATCTTCAATCATAGAGCCGTTGTCCGTTCACCGTTATCCGTTGCAACTGAACTCAAAGCTGAAAGCTCAAAGCCAAAGCGCAAGTCTTTCAATTTTCAATCTGCAATAGTCAATTATAGACCCGTTGTCCGTTCCTCTATCGTTTAGTCCATTGCTTGTTTTGTCTTTTCGACCGATACTTCCAAAATCCGACTCGGTCTGATAAGCTTATCACTTATAGCATCCAGGACCCCACATTTTCAATAGCGTATGAGAGTCGGCCATTCAAAGGGGTTCCTCGGTCAGCACGAAGGCGCGCTGAAAGGCATGTCATGTTAGGTATTTCCACCTGCTGGTGGTACAGGAAAGTGGACCGAGCAGACACCATTGTGGACGACGTCCATCAACTTGGACTGGACGGTGTGGAGCTGGAATACCGGATGACACACAGTATGTACCTTGAAATGAAACCCCGACTCAAAACCAGCCTGCCCGTATATAGCATCCACAACTTTTTCCCCATACCAGAAGGTTTTGGTCCCGCTCAAGGGAGTGGAAACCTGTTCTTGCTATCCAGCATGGATGCTGAGGAACGCTCCAAAGCGGTCGAGTATACTATTCAAACCATTGAACATGCCCACGAGTTGGAAGCACATGCGGTGGTTCTGCATCTGGGCACAGTAGACATGCGGAGTCCGGTTGAAGGATTCGCGAAGCTGCATGCCACCGGAAGAGTCGGCGGTGAGGCCGCAACGGTTTTTCTCAATGAGCAGCGTCGTGTCAGAAAAGCAACCCGGCAGAAGCACCTCGATGCGGTCCTGATGGGCTTGGAAGAGCTTAACGGGGTAGCTGAAAAAGAGGGGGTTCTTCTAGGTATTGAAAACCGGTATCACTTCCATGAGATCCCAGATTTTGAAGAGATCGGGCTGATTCTCAATAGATTCGAGGGGGGCCATATTGGGTACTGGCATGACATCGGGCATGCCCGGGTCCAGGAGAATTTGGGCATCCTTCGTCGCAATCAACTCCTAGACGCCTATTCTAAGCACATGGTCGGAGTTCACATCCACGATGTCATGGGACTCAAAGATCACCTTGCCCCGGGTCAAGGCGAGATAGATTGGCAGGAAATCAAACCATATTTCAGCTCTTCAGTCCCAAAGATCCTGGAGCTCAATGCGAACAGGGTAAGCAGGAAAGAACTGGTGGAAGGGATTGAGGTTATCCGATCACACTTCTCTTAGAGGGCGGCCTCAGAACCGGACAGCGACTGTGATACAGCTTCAGAAACCGTATCAACCGTGATTGCCTCCATACACTTCGATTCCGTGCAACTGGTTTTCCGATGGTTGTACGCCGAAAGACAGGGGCTGCAGGCCAACCCGGCGAACAGGCAAGTCGTATTGCCACCAAGTGGTGCGTAAAGCACAGGAGTCTCCGGTCCAAAGATGACTACGCTTTTGATAGGCGTAAGTGCTGCAAAGTGGGCCGGCCCCCCATCCGCCGTGACTAGCACATCAGCCAGGTTGAGCAAGTTGAGCAAGTCATTGAACGAAGTCTGATTCGTAAAATCGATACACCGCTCCGGGCCCACACGCCCAAGTATCTCTGTCGCATCCCGGGATGCTCCCTCCAGTCCGATCACAATCACTACCGCGTTGAATCGCTCGAGGATCCTCTGAGCAAGGGCTACGTAATTCTCCAAAGCCCAGGCTCGGATCGGCAACAAATCGCCGGCATTGGGGCTCAGCAGGACCAGATGCTCGGCATCGTTAACCACAGGGTTAATGGTAGCCAATCGTCCTTTAAGACCCTGCAGGTCTGATTTGCTCGACTCATACCGCGGTTCCTCCATGTCCTCTTCTTGAATGATTGCTTTAAGAAGTGGATATTCGCCCCCGTGCTCAATTGATTTGACCAGGGCCATGAAGTTTCTGGAGATGTGCTGGTGGGGGTTGTAAAAGACCCGGTGAGTCATAAAGCTTCCGCGGTAAAGCCCCTCCTCATGATATCTTCCGTATCCGACTCTCGTATGGGCACCAGCGAGCCCGCTCAACAAAGATGAAAAGCGAGAAAAAAGCTCCAAGTCAAAAACTACATCAAGCTTTGCCTTGCGCATCACGGCAAGGGTTTTTATGGTGCTCGCCAGGAAATGCAGGGGAGACCGCAGGCTTATCGTGAGCACACGCTCTTTTGGAATGATACCGAGCATGTCGACTGAAAACCGGTTCTGCTCAAAGATCAAGAAGTAAAGCTCTGCAGACGGATATTTCTTGAGCACATACTTCATAGCCGGGTAGGCAAGGACGGTGCTTCCCATTTCTGAAAGCTCTATGAAGAGTACCTTTTGGGGCGTCGCAGCCGCCCCTGCCTCACTCTTCCGCCAATCCCGGACCCATCCGACAATCCTGTAGACAAGGGAAACAACGAAGCAAGCCGGAATGCCTGCCCATTTGTCAATCCCCCTTATCAGATCAAGATTCATGAGGTATCCTATGATCGTTCAACGCTTCTCAATACACTAGTCAAAGAAAACACGCGATATATCGTTATAAATCACAAAAAGCATAAGTATAACTAAAACAAAGAAACCAACTTGCTGGGCCACCTCACGCACCTTCAGGTTCACGGGCCTGCGACTTACAGCCTCGATGAAACAAAAGAAAAGGTGCCCTCCGTCCAGGATCGGGATCGGCAACAGGTTGATGATGCCGAGGTTGATACTCAACACGGCCACGAAGAACAGGAGACTGACGAGGCCGGCTTTGGCCTGTTCTCCCGTCAACTGAGCAATGAAGATCGGGCCCCCTAAGGCCTTTGCGGAGATTGAACCGGTAATGATCTTCCCTATAGCAACTGTCGTGAGCGCGGCAATCTCCCATGTGTGGGTAAGCGATTCGGTTGCAGATTGAAACACGTTGAGTCGCAAAATAGAAGATGTGCCAGAGGCAGTTATTCCTATGGCATACTTTTCTACTTCTTCACCCCATATGTTCTGGCTGGGTACCAACTGCGGAGTTATCTCCACCAGGAAAGTGCGGTCATCTCGCAATATCTCAAAACCGAGGGACCTACCGTCGCTTTCCGTGATCTTCGCCGCCATATCGCTCCACCGACCGACCGGTTTACCGTTAATGGACACCACACGATCCCCCGGAAGTATTCCGCTCGCCTGAGCAGCCATCTCCTCTTGGAGTTCTCCGACTTCCGGCTCCATGATTGGCAGGCCGGAGAACTGAAACAACGAGAAGAAGATGACGACTGCAAGAAGCATATTGAATAATGGGCCTGCAAGGATAATCAGAGCGCGCTTGCCAACACTCTTGTGTGAATAGGACAACGGGAGATCCGATGCGTCGAGCTCTGCGTCCGGCTCCTCCCCCACCATCTTGACGTATCCGCCCAAGGGGATCCATGCAATTATGTATTCGGTCATCCCCACCTTCTTGCTCACAATTTTGGGGCCAAACCCCAGAGAGAATTTTTTCACTCCGACACCCATCAGTTTGGCCAGGATGAAATGACCCAACTCGTGTACGAAGATCAGGAAACCCAGTACAACGACAAATGAGACGACAAACCAAACGATATCGAGACTCATACGATCTCCTCAGCCGTACGACGCGCCCACGCGGCGGCCTCCAAGACATCCGCAAGCCCGGGGTTGGAAACCGGCTTGTGTTCACGCATTGTTTGTTGAACTACGTCCCCTATGCGTCTGAACCCGGTACGGCCGTTTAGGAAAGCGTCAACGGCTACTTCATTGGCAGCACTCAACACGGCTGGCATAGTCATTCCAATCTTGCAAGCCTCAAAGGCCATCGCAAGACAAGGGAACCTCTCCAGATCCGGTTCACGAAAGGTCAAAGACCCTATGTCCACGAAATCGGCCCGCGGCAGGCCGAGGGGAAGTCGTTCGGGATATGAAAGAGCATAAGCAATCGGTACCCTCATGTCAGGCAAGCCAAGTTGAGCTATGACAGAACCATCCTGATAGACAACCATCGAGTGGACAATGCTCTCAGGGTGGATCGTCACCCGAATAAGCTCCAAGGGCACATCAAAGAGCCATTTCGCTTCAATAACCTCAAGACCTTTGTTCATCAGCGTAGCCGAGTCTATCGTAATCTTTGGACCCATCTGCCATGTGGGATGACGAAGCGCCATCTCGGCGGTGATTGTATCAAGATCCTCTACGGACTTGTCCAAGAATGGCCCCCCAGATGCAGTCAGAACAATCTCCTTAACGTCTTCCCTGCGGTGTCCGGCAAGACACTGAAAAATGGCACTGTGTTCACTGTCGACGGGGATAATCGAGGCCCCTTTGTCTCGAGCCATACCCATAACGAGTTCCCCAGCCATGACAAGGCTTTCCTTATTTGCAAGGGCAACAGACTTGCCAGCTTCAAGGGCAGCCATAGTAGGAAGGAGGCCGGCAGAGCCCACCATGGCCGAAACAACAAGATCACTCGAATCAAGTGCTGCTGCCGTTCTATAACCATCCAATCCGTGCAGGATTTCTAAACGCCTTTTCCCTCCAACCAACCCCTTGAGCCTTTGTGCCACACCCTCATCCAGCACTGCAACCATCTCGGGCGTGAAACGCTCGACCTGTTTAGCCAAGAGTTCCACATTTCGACCGGCACTCAAAGCTGCAGCCGAGAATCGCTCGGGGAACTGATCTACAACTCGCAAGACATTCCTGCCGATTGAACCCGTAGATCCTAGTATGGAGAGACGTTTCATTGGATTGTTGATTGATTATTGTCGATTTATGATTGTTGATCCGGGCAAAACTGCACTTGTTTTAGAAAACGGTATCCCACGAAACACATTGTTTTCTCCGTCATTTCGACCCCTTCGACTTCGCTCAGGACAGGCTCCGGGAGAAATCTTGAGATGTTATCCGTTCACCGTTATCTGTTGTCCGTTTTTCTATCGTTTCGACCGCAGGGAAGAATCTTGCTTTTCTATAAAGGTATGCGTAGAAGATTTCTCGCTCCGCTCGAAATGACAAAATAAACGCAATGTCTTTCAATCTTCAATTTTCAATCTTCAATAGTCAATCAAAAGAGGTATGTCTTGAAATAGTATAGCGCTGGTGCTGCAAAGATCAAGGCGTCGATCCGGTCCAAAAGCCCGCCGTGCCCCGGAAAAATCTTTCCGGAATCTTTGAACTGGGCTGAGCGTTTCAACATCGATTCAGTCAAATCTCCTGCCTGCCCCAAGACCCCCATAACCAGAATCAAGGCAAGCCAGGGACCCCAGCCAAATTCAGCGAAACAGTAAATCTTAAATGGTACACCGACCAGAAGATTGCCCACCAAACCACCGACTGCCCCTTCCACGGTCTTACCAGGACTGATATTCGGTGAGAGCTTGTGATGACCAAAGGTCTTTCCAGTGTAATACGCAGCCGTATCCCCAGCGAATATGACCGCCAGGAGAAAGAAGACCCACGTCACCCCATGATCCCAATCCCGGATCAGTATGAGGTGGCCCAGCAGTAGGGGGATGTAAATAAGGCCTGTGACTTGCCTGTAAAGCATCTCCGGCACAGGTGCCTGTGGGTGAAACAGGGTCAGGCAGATCAACGCAGAGCCGAAAAAAACTAAGACCAAAACGGCCGGGACGACCTGCACATCGGCGGAAACAGAAAACAACAGGGTCAAGCCAAGGACCAGACCAGATACTTTTGTGACCAATGTGTCGCCGGGGAGAACTAACGCGTAGTATTCCAGGAGAGCCACTGCTGCCACGAGGCCAACCAACAGGACAAAGAAGGTCCGGCCGGCCGCCCCTATCACTAAGACCAACAAAGGTACAGCCACTAACGCCGTGAGCCAACGTTTTTGGTGCGAAGACATGGAACAAAACCCCTGTAACAACAATTGGAGTAATGGTTAAAAAGAGAGGGCGTAAGGCCCGGGGCACAAGGCGTAGGAAGAAGACATCTTGCCTTGAGCCTTATGCCTTGCACCTTGTGCCGGCTTTCATATTCCCATTATTCCAGTATTCCATTTCTTTATTTCTTTACCTGCTCTCCAGTCGTCCCAAACCGACGCTCACGCTTTTCGTAATCATGCAGGATCCGGGACAACTCCTCTCGTCTAAAATCGGGCCAGAGGGTTTTGGTGACATAAATCTCCGCGTAGGCAATCTGCCAGAGCAGAAAATTGCTGACCCTCATCTCCCCGCTCGTCCTGATCAGAAGATCCGGATCCGGCATACCCTGCGTATATAGATAGTTCGAAAACACTTTCTCAGTTATCTCCTTGGGCTCCAACTGCCCCGCCCTGACCTCTGCCGCGATCCTCCCGGCTGCCATGACTATCTCGTCCCGCCCCCCATAGCTCAACGCCAGGTTTAGAAGCATCCCGGAGTTCTCTTGTGTCTTATCCATGACCCCCCGCAGCACCTTAAGAACGTCCCCAGGGAATCTCCCAACCTGGCCGATGGCATTCAGGCGAATATCATTTTCCATCATTTCTGATAGCTCTGATCTAAGGAAGTCTTTCAACAGTTTCATGAGGGCTAAGATTTCTTGCTTGGGCCGCTGCCAGTTTTCGGTTGAAAATGCATAGAGAGTCAAAACCTCTATGCCAATCTCGCGGCAGGCGCGGACTATGTCTCGTACCGACTCAGCGCCCTCCCTGTGACCTCTGATCCGGTTCAGGGAACGCTTCTTTGCCCAGCGGCCGTTGCCATCCATGATAATGGCGATATGTCGAGGGAGAGTATCGGGTCGTAAAGAAGGGGTGTCAGAACTCAAGGATCTCTTTCTCTTTTTCCTGACAGGTTTGGTCGACAGACTGGATGTACTCGTCTGTGATTTTCTGGACCTTGTCTTGGGCCCTGAATAAATCATCCTCTGAGATGTCTCCGTCCTTCTTGAGACCTTTCAGAAACTCGTTGGTTTCCCGGCGAACGTTGCGAATTGACACCTTGTGTTCCTCAGCGATCTTGCGAGCGACCTTGACAAGTTCTTTTCGCCTCTCTTCGGTGAGCGGCGGGATGGGAACACGAATAATCTTCCCGTCGTTCATTGGCGTGAGCCCCAGCTCTGATTTGAGGATCTCCTTCTCAATCTCTCCAATGACCGTCTGATCCCAAGGTTGAATGACGATGAGCCTGCTCTCCGGGACAGACAAGGATGCAACCTGGTTTAAGGGAGTGAGCGTTCCATAATAGCTGATCATGATACCCTCAAACAGTGCAACGGAGGCGCGACCGGTGCGAAGCTTTTTGAATTCATGCTTCAAGGCATCAATCGAGTGACTCATACTCTTACGAGTGTCATCATAAACTGAATCAATCATCTTGAGGTGCCTCCTTGATCCGCGTTCCAACGTTTTCTCCACAAACGGCCCGCCTAAGATTCCCTTTTTCTCTCAGATTGAAGACAATGACAGGAAGCCTGTTGTCCATCGCCAGGGAGATAGCAGTGGAATCCATTACTTTCAGCTGCTGCTTCAGGACATCAAGGTAGGTAACGTTGTCCACTTTTTTGGCTTTAGCATTCACTATGGGGTCGGAATCATAAATGCCGTCTACCTTGGTAGCCTTCAGAAGAACATCCGCACGAATCTCCTGGGCCCTGAGGGCCGCAGCTGTGTCTGTAGTGAAATACGGGTTACCGGTTCCAGCAGCAAAAATCACGGCACGGCCCTTCTCCAAGTGCCTGACGGCCCGCCTGAGGATATACGGTTCGGCCACGGCACACATCTCAATCGCTGTCTGGACCCGTGTCTGAATGCCTCTCTTTTCGAGAGCGTCCTGCAGGGCAATACTATTTATGACAGTGGCCAACATACCAATGTGGTCCGCTGACGTACGGTCCATGCCGTAAGAACTGGCTGCTACACCACGAAAGATATTTCCTCCGCCAACAACCAGGGCAAGCTGCACTCCAAGATCATAGACCGATCGAACCTCGCCAGCGAGGTAGTTTATCATCTCGGGGCTTATGCCAAAGCTTTGATCACCCATCAAAGCCTCACCGCTGAGCTTAACCAGGATTCTCTTATACTTCGGAGCTGGCATTTTGGTCACCTGTCATTGGTCATTGGTCAATAGTCGTTGGTCGACGGGTTGTTTCCCAAACAAGAATTCCTTTGAGCGGTTATTGAAACGTTGTCTTTCTGATAGATCTTGGTGAAGTAAAAAATCAGTCCCGCCGCCGATTTTCAATCTGGGTCACAAATAACGAATGACCAGTGACTAGTGACTGTCATTCCCCCCCAACTGATAACGAACAAATCGCCTGATGCCCATGTTTTCACCGGCTTTGGCCACAGTTTCATGGATCAGATCCTGAACTGTGATGTCCGGATTCCTGACGTATTGCTGTTCCAGCAGACACGATTCTTTGTAGAACTTTTCCATCTTGCCCTGGACGATCTTGTCCAGAATATTCTCTGGCTTTCCCGTCTCTACAGCTTGGGCCCTGTAAATTCCTTCTTCCCTCTGCACGACCTCCTCAGGGACATCCTCTCTACGAATGCCAAGGGGCTTGGCAGCCGCAATGTGCATGGCTAAATTCTTGACAAAACCGCCGAACTCGTCGGTCTTCGCCACAAAATCTGTTTCGCAGTTCACTTCCACCAGCACACCGATCTTTCCACCGGTGTGGATATATGAATGTACCAGACCCTCGGAAGTCTCCCGGCCCGCGCGTTTCAAGGCTGTGGCAAGCCCTTTCTTACGGAGAAAATCGATCGCTTTTTCCATGTCTGCACCGGCCTCTTGAAGGGCCTCTTTGCAGTCCATAACCCCTGCCTGTGTCCTTGTGCGTAGTTCCTTGATCATCTGGGCATTGATTTCTACCATCTACAACTCCTCTTTTATCGCTTCATCCTTATCTTTATCAGGTTGGTCAGACACAGGCTGCTCTCTGGTAATAATCTCTACGATTGGACCGTCTGAGCCGTCAGAAATGACAGTCCTTTCCCCCGGGCCAGCCGCAGCAACTCCTTCCTCAGCCTCAGTCTCGAAAGCCGCTTTGTCTGACTCAGCTTGGAGGTGCTCTTCCATTTGCTCACGACCTTCAATACAAGCATCCGCAATTCGCGATGTCATGAGTCGAATGGCCCTTATGGCATCATCGTTACCGGGAATAATGTAGTCTATTTCGTCCGGATTACAATTCGTGTCCACAATGGACACAACAGGGATCCCAAGCCGCTGTGCTTCATGAACTGCAATGTTTTCATTCTTGGCATCGACAACAAACATAGCCCCCGGCAGTCTCTGCATTTCGCGGATCCCCCCAAGGTTGTTGTCCAGCTTTCCCCTCTCCTTGTCGAGTCTCAATCGCTCCTTTTTGGGAAAACGATTGACGCTGCCGTCCGCAAAAATGGTGGTGAGATACTTCAGCCGCTCAATCCCCTTCTTAATAGTCTCAAAATTTGTAAGCATCCCCCCAAGCCAGCGATTGTGGACATAGAACATTTCGCAACGGTTTGCCTCTTCGTAGATGGAATCCCGCGCCTGTTTCTTGGTTCCTACAAAGAGGACCGAATCCCCACCTGCAACCGTATCCACAACAAACTGGTAGGCAGTTTTGAACATTCGGACTGTCTGCTGTAAGTCAATGATGTAGATACCGTTGCGGGCTCCAAAGATGTAAGGTTTCATTTTGGGATTCCACCTTCTGGTCTGGTGGCCAAAATGGACACCCGCCTCCAACAACTCTTTCATGGTAACGTAAGACATACTTCCCTCCATTTGTTCTCGGTTTTTGCCTCCGTTCTTATCTTCCCCCCTTTCAACTTCTCTCGAGCGCACCCGGAGAGGCACCAGAAAAGGAGTCCAAGAACGTGCGATTTTCTCAAACTTTTTCTTGTAACAGAGCAGGTTAGCCTTTGCAATATAATTTTTCGGAACCCATCAACTGTTGCCAAGGCCCCTTGCTCGCGCTACCCGTTCGTGGCCGCTATAGTCTTTCATGACATATAGGTCACTGTAAGCTTTCGCTGCAGACATCAGCTTCTCTACCCGAGCCCACTGATCATGGCCAATCTCGAAAAGAAGCCACCCTCCTGGAACCAGATGATCAGAGGCCTCTCTGATGATAAGCCTGATGGCATCCAGACCGTCAGGGCCCCCGTCAAGAGCCTTCCAAGGCTCATGTCGGCCGATTTCAGGAGGAAGCTCCTCCAACTCCCGGGTCGAAATGTAGGGCGGGTTGGAGACAATCACATCAAAATGGTGCCCTTGCTCCCGTACCGGATCAAACCAGTCCCCGCGCAAAAAGGTGATAGTCTTGTCGAGGCCATGAGTTCGAGCGTTGCCCTGAGCCACGGCCAGGACCTCTTCAGAACGATCAACGGCGTAGAATTCATGATCAGGCCGTTCGGAAGCCACGGCAACAACAACAGCCCCTGAACCGGTCCCAAGGTCGAGGATTTTCAAGGGGGCTGGCGTTGGTTCTGCCGGCACAATCATAAGGGCAGCCTCAACGAGTGTCTCTGTCTCAGGCCTGGGTATTAGGACACTAGGGGTTACTTCAAAATCCATGGACCAAAATTCTTTTTTTCCAACAATGTATGCAACCGGCTCCCTTTGGACGCGCCTCCTAATGTATCCTTTGAAGCGCCCGAGTTCTCCCTCTTCGAGTGGACGCTCGTACTGGACGTAAAGGTCCACTCGCCCAACCCCCAGGGTATGAGCCAGGAGAATCTCAGCAGTGGCGCGTGGCTGTTCAACGTGGTGAGATTTGAAGTAGGCCGTGGTCCACTTGAGGAGTTTTAGAATGGTCCAGGTCTCAGGCAGCATCCCTCGATTCTGCCTCAGCATGCTGAATGGCAAGGGCTTGATGGTGGGTTATCAGCGCATCAATGACATCTCCAATATCTCCCTGGAGAATGTCTTCCAGTTTATGAAGCGTGAGTCCAATGCGATGATCAGTGACACGGCTCTGCGGGAAGTTATATGTTCTGATCCTCTGGCTACGGTCACCGCTCCCAACTTGACTCCTCCGGTCTGCAGAGATCTTTTCGTTCTGCTCAGAAACCATCTTATCGTACACCCGTGCCCGCATGACCTTCATTGCCTTGGCCCTGTTCTTGTGCTGCGACTTCTCGTCCTGACATGACACCACAATTCCTGTTGGGAGATGGGTGATGCGTATCGCCGAGTCTGTGGTGTTAACACTCTGCCCTCCAGGACCCGTTGAGCGAAAAACGTCTACTCTAATGTCTTCGGAATCAATCTTGACATCAACCTCTTCCGCCTCGGGCAAGACAGCGACGGTCACGGCCGAGGTGTGGATCCGCCCTTGTGATTCCGTAACCGGCACGCGCTGGACTCGGTGGGTCCCACTTTCATACTTTAACCGACTATAGGCACCTTTTCCGTGCACCATTGCAATAATTTCTTTAAGGCCCCCCACGCCGGTTACGTGTTTGCCCATGATCTCAATCTTCCAGCCGAGACTGTCCGCGTACTTGCTGTACATCTGAAAAAGATCTGCAGCAAAGAGACCAGCCTCTTCACCACCTGTGCCAGCTCTGATTTCCAGAACGATATTCTTCTCGTCGTTGGGGTCTTTAGGAATAAGAAGATATTTCAACTCTTCCTCCAGTTTCTCCGAGCTCTCCTGCAAGTCCTGGAGATCCTCTTTCGCCAACTCTTTGATATCTTCGTCGCCATCCTTCAAGAGGTCCCTGGACTCCTTCATGTCCTTTGTCACTTGTTGGTATTCCCGATAGGCAGAAACGATCCGGCTCAACTCCGCATGTTCTTTGGCGTACTTCCGGTATGTCTCCTGATCCCCGATGACGTCGGGATTGCTCAAGAGTTGCTCAAGCTTTGTAAACCGTTCTTCCACGCCTGTCAGTTGATCAAACATCGTCATTTCACCACACGGGGCAAAGTCGGAAGCATTTCCGGATTCCTATTAACCTCGATCATCGAGCCTCTATCCGCTCGAAAGTAAACAAACTCGAATATCGGACTGTTCTTAAGGCGCAAGCCCCACTTCGCGTCGAATTTGCGGCTTGCGCCTTGAGAACAGTCCGTGGTTCGGATTTATTGATGCCAATGCATCCACAAAATGGACCTGCCAGAAAAAATCTCCTCACCCCATGTTGCCGGCTACACGACCGTGGATCTGCAGCGCACTGTCTAAGGCTGCCAACGCAACTTCGAGCTGTTCGTCACTGGGCTCACGCGTGGTCAGTTTCTGCATCCACAGACCCGGCAAGACCGCCCAGCGGATCACCCCACGCTCCATGTTCCTGCCGCTGTATCTGATCATTTCATAGGCCAAACCAGCAATGGGAAACATGAGAAGTACTTTCATCACAATGGCAAAGATCTGGTTCACCACGCCGGGGCTGCCCCCTATGGTCGGAACAAACGGGAACACAGTCGCAAAGAAGAAAATGCTTATAAGAAGAACAACGAGTATGAAGGCGGTGCCGCACCTAGGATGAAGCGTTGAAAATCGCCTGGCGTTTTCAACCGTCAACGCCTCCCCCGCCTCATACGCATAGACCGACTTATGCTCCGCTCCATGGTATTCAAAGATCCGCCTGATCTCCTTAGAAAGGGAGATGAGCCAGACATAGGCAAGGAAGATGAGTATCTTTATTACCCCGTCGATCACATGAAAAAGGAAATGCTCAACCCCCAGCCTAACACCAAACAACCGGCCAACGAGGCCACTCATCACATGAGGCAACACCACGAACAGAACAATACCTGCCCCAAAGGCCAGCAGAATTGTGAAGAGCAAGGCCCATCGGCCAAGTGTTTCCTCCTCTTCTTCCAGGGCCTGATTGGCCGAAAAGGTCAGGGCCTGCATGCCATTGATCAGGCTTTCAACGAGGATAAGACTGCCCCTGATAAAAGGCCATCTGAGAAACGACCATCGCTCAGAC
>JAFDFO010000175.1 GCA_019309815.1 Deltaproteobacteria bacterium | reverse complement strand
TCCACCTGAGGGTCACTGCCGGCAATGTGGGTTTGTTCAAGGAGATCATCATTGAAAACAAGCCCGAACCACTCGTGGATTTATCATTCGATTTTGAGATCTCCCTCCCTTCAGAAAAACACGTTTATGTCGCAGATCTCGGATCTCAAGGCAGTATGCGGCAGGTGGACCTGGCAAATTTCACGGTTACCGGGAATAGACAGATCCTGATTAGTCGGGGTGCAACGGAGAAGACCGCGTTTACCCATATCAGAAAAATCAGGATCTGGGATGGTGAAGACAATGCAATGAACGGTCGCATCCAATTTTACCGGAAAGGATCAAAGGTCTACTTCCGAAAGATCGTCCCCAAGGAATTCCTGGCAACGGCCACGTATCCTGTCTACACCGACGACACAGCCAGTTTCTATTCCGGGCCTGGCGATGGTTACGTAGCGGGGGGTGCGGCCGGCAATAATTGGAACCAGGCGCATGGTCTACCTACAGGCAATATTGTAAATTACACTGGTACAGGAGCAAGTGACCTGGCGATAGGTTCAGGACGGCATACGAATAATTTCGCATACATCTATAGGGGCTTCTTCCCTATTGATGCAACTGCCTTGCCGGATGCTGCCAATATATCTGCTGCCTCTCTATTCTTCGGGATTAATACCAAAAGGAATGACGACAATGACGGATATGACTACATTGCAGTGGTTGGTGAGACAACGCAGGCAAATCCAAATGTTTTGACTACAGCCGATTATGATACCTGCGGTGCAGTTAGTACCCCGACACTGGGAAGTGCAAAGTACGATATCACCTCCATTGCCACAGTCCAGTACCTTGAAATGGTCTTAAATGCCACCGGAATCAGTTGGATCAGAAAATCAGGTACAGGGAATAATGCCTATTCAAGATTCGGAGTGAGGGAAGGACACGATATCGAGAACCATCCTCATACGGGAGCTGTGAACACTTGGAATTACGTCACAGGTCCGCAATCAGAATATGGAGGTACAACTTATGACCCTAAACTCTCAGTGACTTACACTGTAGGAGCAACCACCCATTATGTGGATCCGGCCGGTTCCAATACTTCTCCATATGATACCTGGCCCAAGGCTGCACGCATCATCCAGAATGCCATAAACGTATGCGATGCCGGTACAGTTATTGTCCGTAAGGCAGCATCGTCATATAGCGTCATTACCATGAAAGGCAATGTGGATGTCGTAGCTGAAGACCCCCTCGATCGCCCCGCCATTAATGGCTTTACGCCTGTAACCTTTGAAGGGCCTCTTAATAACTGCACCTTGGACGGGTTCAAGATTACGGGCGGCTTAGCGGATGGGCAAATTTATATAAATGGATCAGCCAGTCCGGTTAGTAATGTTACCATCAAGAACTGCTCGCTCTCTTCGGCCCAGATCATATTAATTGGTTTGAAAGGGGCTGTTGGCTTCACGCTTGACCAGTGTGACATCCATGGTTCTGCTTTGGGAGGCATAGTCGTTCCCGGTGGTGCACAAGCGCCTGCGATTTCAGACGCTGGTTCTCCCATAGTGATTAGAGACACTCATGTCTATGATGCGGGTAGGGCTGGCATGGTGTTAAACGGCGATGGGCAAATCGACATGATAATTGAGGGCAGCTACTTCCATGACAATGGATATGCAGGGATACTTTTGAATGATTTTGGCTCCCTTACTATTGACAACAGTGAGATCTATAACAATGGAACGAGTAGCATTAAGACGGCAGGAATATATCTCCAAGATGTATCCTCGGTAATCATCACGCGTAGCCAAATTCATGATAACCCCATGGCCGGCATAGCGATCGAGGGCACATCTAATGTCACTATTGGTGCTGATTTAGCCGAGGCTGATCCTTTCTCCTATGGCAATGACATTTACGGAAATACTCGTGCGGGCGTGCAGATTGGTGGCGAGCTCTCCACAGCGCTCAATGGAAACCTGGTTATCAGGGGAAACCACCTGCATAACAACGGATCAGGATCGCTAGGGGGCGGAATATGGATGAGAGCAGCAGTTTTATCGGCAACCATCAGCCAGAACGATATTGCCCAAAACCGGTTGGGGGGGATCGCAGTCCGGGCGGTACACCCCTCAGTACCCTCTTCCTTAGTAATCGCCAAGAATAATATTCATGATAACATTCTGAGGGGAGGAATCCACACCGGAGATACGGCGGGCAATTTTGCCAATCCGGGGAATTTCACTGCGGATTCTACCATCAAACAAAACAAGGTCCATCACAACTCAAATGTCACTTATGGTGGTGGAATTGATGTAAGGCACTTCAGGGGTACTGTTAAGAACAACCTGGTTTACGGAAATTCCCGAGGTGGCATCAGGTTTGGCGACTATGTGACTGAGATTAGCCATAACACTGTGGCTAACAACGGGAATGCCACGAATGATAGAGGGGGGGGCATCATCTACGATGACCTTGCAGGCGCCCTTAATGATCCGCCGGGAGGCGGCCCTTCAAGCCTGTTTCCCATAAAAAACAACATCTCTGCCTTCAACCAGAGGGCCGGTATCAGGGCGTGTTTTTATACTACCGACCTATATCGTGACTACAACTTGTTATATTCGAACAACCAGGATTTCCTGTCAGGTTATTGTGGTCCATGCGCTTCACCCGATTGTAGTACGGGTGACAGAAGAGACATCAAGAAGTGCATGGGAGCCCAACTGGGGAGAGGGTGCGATGGAATCGCTGCGTTCTGTTGCAGCGCCCCCGGGGCAACTGGGCCTCTACCCGGGGAGACACTCATCCTTGCAGATCCTTTATTTCAGGACATGGCAAACGATGACTATCACCTGCAAGGTGGTTCCCCAGCCATAGGTTCCGGAGAACTTGGCGTTGATATGGGTGCTTACGGTGGGTCTGAGCCCTTTGATGACAACGCCTTCCCGGCTGCCTATGTGGATTGCCTGATAGATGGTGATACAAATACTGGCAACACTAACTCTATCGGGCGATTCCTATACTTTGATCTGGGTAGTACCTATACGGTCAGGCATGTAAGACTCTATGGAAGTCCCACTTCATACTCGTGGCACGTCAATGTTTCTGCCACTTCAGAGGGGTGTACTGGCACGCAAGTTCTTGCTTGGTGGAGTGTAGGGGGTGCCAGTCAATGGTATGAGGGAGATGTAACCGACACTGCAGGAAGGTATATTCAGATAGTGAGACAGGATTGGAACAATATGCCTTCAAATAGCATCTTTGAATTCCAGTTTACCAATGTTGCATCGCCGGGAGAGGGCGATTGGCAAACTCCAGTGGCAGTTGTGAAAGACTGTACGAGCATCTACGGATTGTGTAAGCAATAGGGGAGAGTAGTATAGGAAATGAAGGCAAAATGGTTTATTCTTTTAGTCATTATGACTATCGTCTTGGGGTTATCCGGCTCACTCCTGGCCGGTTCCGTAACAACCCAGGTTACGAATAACTCCTATGAGGATAGTTTTCCCCGGATTAAGGCTGATCACATAGTCTGGCAGGGACGTAATGACGGCGACTGGGAGATCTTCCTTTACAACATAGCAACAGGGGTGACCACACAGATTACTGATAACGACTATGACGACCTCTCGCCCCAGACTGATGGTAGCTATATAGTCTGGCAGGGATTCAAAGATCATGAATGGGACATATTCCTCTGGAATGGCAGTGAGGTACAGGCTATTTCAGATCGGAGTGCTCAGGATGCATCCCCCCAGATTGCAAATGGGCGCATAGTCTGGACTTCAGAACCCTTTGGGGAAGAATTCGTTGGCCCCTCAGAGGTCGTTCTATACGATGTTGAAACTCAAACCCGCCCTGTGCTGTCGGCTGATGTTGATCCCGGCAATACCCTGGATGATGGCGGACCTAGGATCAACGATGAGGTAGTAATCTGGATTCAGACCGATGACCAAGACAATACGACCTTATATATGTATGATCTCAGTAATGGGTCGATCACCGAGAGTCCTGAATATGTATGGAGGGATAGCTCCCAGAGAGATGGTATTGTGAGCGTCCTAAGTCGACATGATGGCCACGATAGGGAGCTTTTTGTCTATAGTAGTAACTCAAGAAGATATTATCAGGTCACTAATAACAGCCTTGATGACAGATATCCCAGTATCAGTGCAAACCATGTGGCGTGGATGGCAGCGGGAGAAATATTTGTTGCAGAGTATGAATACCTTGGCCTTATGAGCCCAATGGACAACGCACGTCTTCCAAACGGGACAACTCCGACCTTTGCCTGGGAAGGCATAGGTTATGATGGATTTAAGATCGAGTTTTCGGGAAGTCCAAGCTTTCCAACCCTTGAGGCTTCGGTCTTTCCATCTGGCGAGGGGACCTGGACGTCCCAGACATCTTTCACACCGACCGAAGAACAGTGGAAAGCCATCAGGGAGATTCAAGAGGGAAATGGCACTGTTTATTGGAGAGTGGAAGCAAAGGATGCAGAAGGAGGTGTGAGCTTCAGCGAGGTTCGAAACTTCACCATTGACGAACCTGGGGCTATCATTCGTGCCGCGGTTGAGCCAGATGCCAAGGATACAACGGTTGGTACCTCGTGCTTCATCGAGACAGTTCTCTCCTGGAATTAGTCATAAAGAATAGACCAATGGGTCATGGTTCCAGTCAGGTTCTCTTTGAAATAAGGCAGACAGGAAGGTTTCAGTCCTACGCCTTTATGACTCACCCAACATATAGTGCATCGTAGAAGCAGGA
>JAFDFO010000174.1 GCA_019309815.1 Deltaproteobacteria bacterium | reverse complement strand
AGGCCGCGAGGCTTCAACAGAGGCCTTGGGTTGGCTGGCCAGGACGGAGAGCGAGAGAGATGAAGCAGTGCCGCCCCTTATCAAGGCCCTGAAAGACGATGCCGTAGAGGTGCGACGCAACGCGGCAGCAGCCCTTGGTAGAATTGGGGACCCGCGCGCACGAGAAGGCATCCAGGCAGCGCTTCAGGATAAAGATGAATGGGTACGTGAAGTGGTTGCTGATGCGCTTAAGAAGCTTGAAGGCCCCAGTTCAGAATAACGTTTTGCAAACATGGGTTCTACATTACCCCTTGGCATAACGATGCGTCACGGAGTTATTCATGAGAAGAAATACCGGGCTGCTATTTGCCCTCACTGTGATCACCTTCATAATTACCGGCATGGTACCCCGGATCAATGGCGGTATAAGAGTCCTTGCACAGGACGTCGTGCACCCTGACGACCCCTACAAAGCCCGTGAAGCCCTCTATGAGCGATTCACTGCCCGTGACCACGGGGTGGTTCTGGACACGAAGCACGGCCTGGAGTGGTTTGTGGGTCCCGACAAGGATACGACCTGGAATGAAGCAAAGTTCTGGGTGGAAAGCCTGTCTGTAGACGGCGGTGGGTGGCGGATGCCTGCAAGAGATGAATTGAGTAGCCTATATACAGAGGGTGCCGGATCACAGAATATGAGCCCCCTGCTCAAGACCACAGGTGGCTTTGTGTGGACAGGTGAGACTGTGGGTTCAACGTATGCCTGGGGTTTCTGCTTCGAAATTGGCGATGCCTACTGGCCCCTCCACACGTATTCTGAGACTGCCCGCGGTTTTGCGGTACGGTCTGCAAAACCATAGTGTTACCCGAATTCTCCCTGGGATCTTCGGACAAAGCCCGGTCCCGACCGCATCTCCGTCCTTACTTCCTCAACAAAAGACAAAAGCTGGCCAGAAATCCGCACAAATCCTTGGTAGCGTCCTTTTGAACCTCCCTATGCTCTTCAATCGTCAAAAAGATGGCTGTTTTGGTGTCAATTTCAGCCCCATATAGACCCTGGAAATACCGGAAAATCGTAGTACCCGCCAAATTCCACTGCCGTCAAGACCAACATATCCTGTAAATCAACCTACAATTACTGTAGATGCACGCCTTTGCCGGCCACTGCCGCGTTTGGCAGCACTGGTTTTCAGCAAGACAACTTACTGAGTTCACGTTATTTATCCGAAGTCCCTCCTGAATTCACAAGAATTGGCACGATTGATGCTACTATACCACGTCAAATGTTACTAACCGACCCGAGAAACGAAGCTAATCCCAGATCGCTGAAGCGGAGGTCGTACCTGTGAAAGAGAAGAAGAATAAGAGAAAGATCGGCCAAATTCTGCTAGATCAGGGCCTTATCACCCCAGAACAGATCAAGACCGCTCGAATCCTACAGAAAACCAACAAGAAGAAACTTGGAAAGATCCTGATTGAATTGGACTACCTGACTGAGGCACTGCTCATAGATGCTATTTCCAGTCAGTTCTCCTTCCCTGTGGTTGACTGGGAAAATGTCAGTGTGAGCCCGAAGCTGATTTCCCTTGTGCCCAGAGAGGTGGCTGAAAAACGGTTAGTATTCCCGCTTGAGTTGAAAGAACAGTCGTTGCTACTTGCCATGGCTGATCCTCTTGACCTCGGCACAATTGATTACATCACTTTTCGAAATGGATTGAACGTCAATGTCGCGGTGTCTACAGAAGACGACATTCGCGACGCCATAGAAACGCACTATGGGTCATCGAGTCTGCTGGACAATGTCCTTGCAGACATACCAGATTATGATGTTGAGTTTGTGGAAGAGTCTTCTGCTGATGATTTGAAAGAAGACAGCGCCGAATCGCTTATAAAGCTCAGTGCGGCTGCACCGGTCGTCAAACTTGTTACAACGATCCTTGTTGATGCCGTTAAGTCAAGGGCAAGCGATGTCCACATCGAGCCAGAAAAAAAGCGTGTTCGGGTTAGATACAGAATAGACGGAAAGCTGAGAGGCGTACTGAACTATCCCAAGAACATACATGCCGCGGTGGTGTCCAGGATTAAGATCATTTCACATCTGGATATTTCGAAGCGGATGCGGCCACAGGACGGTCGAAGTGCATTGCGGCTTGACGACAGGGACGTGGATCTCAGAATCTCGACAATCCCTTCCGTCAGAGGGGAGAAGGTTGTCATCAGGCTGCTGGATCAATCCACTGGATTAGTGAGCATTGACAAGCTGGGGATGCCTCATAGAACTTTCGAGCGGGTGATTAAGCTCATCGGCAATCCCCAGGGTATGATCCTTGTTTCAGGACCGACGGGGAGCGGCAAATCAACAACATTGTACTCCATGCTGCAGCAATTGCACGCAGAGACAGAGAACATAGTTACCGTTGAAGACCCGGTAGAGTACCAGCTTTCGGGAATAACGCAGATCCAGGTCAATGAAGTCCAGGGGTTGACCTTCGCTACGGCCCTGCGTTCGATTTTGAGACAGGATCCGGACATCATCATGCTGGGAGAAATCCGGGACCGGGAAACAGCCGAGATTGCATTAAGGGCAGCTGTCACAGGGCATCTTGTACTCAGCACCATTCACACGAACGACACTGTTTCCACTATCACGAGATTGATGGACATTGGTATACCTCATTACTTGATAAATGCGGCCCTCGTGGGCGTGCTGGCCCAGAGGCTTGTAAGAAGGATATGTCCGCACTGCAGCACTGAGATTGATGCGGCCCAACAGCTTCTAGATACTCATTATCCTCCCTTGGAGGCATCTTTTAGAGGGGTGGGATGTGAAAAATGCCAGCACTCGGGATACAGCGGGCGCATGGGTGTCTATGAGTTGTTAGAGATAAACTCAAATTTCCGGGAGTCAGTTGCAAAATTCACAACCGAGGACAAGCTGTGGGACGTGGCAAGAGAAAACGGAACTACGCCACTTTTCGATTACGCATGGGATAAGGTTAACGACGGCATGACCACGGTGGATGAAGTGATAGCAAAAATTCACTACAAATCTTTTGCCAAAGCTGCGAAGAAACGTAAGGGGAGTCTTCTGTCTCTTCATAAAGAGGCCGAGAAGGTCGGGCCTCAAACATAGAAGCGGGTCGGCGTACTCTAGAAGCATCTCAAAAATCCCGATCAGGCTTCAGAGCCCGGACGGCAGACTAATTCCGGAGTGTCGGAGTACTGGAGTATTGGAGTGTTGGTTATGAAAGAAAGCAATTGTTCTTTCGTTCTTTTCCAGTATTCCATTACTCCACCACTCCATTACTCCGGGTGTTTTATTACTCCCTTACTCCCACTCTTGAGCGTGACCGTGAACCCTGGGATGTATTTTTGAGATGAATTTTAGTCCTCAGGTTCATCCTGTGCCTGCTTGACCGTTTGCTTGGAGATGAACCTGATAATATCGGCCCTACTGATAATCCCCGCCAATTTCCCTTCAGAGAGAATCGGAACTCTTCTGTAGTTGTTCTCTACCAACGCCTTGAATACTTCCATCAAGTTGTCGTTTTCATCAAAGGATGAAATGTTGCTCGTCATCAGGTCTGCAGCTGACTTCACGTTGGGCTTCCGCTCATATAACATTTTCAATATGTCCTTCTCCGTCACCATGCCTAGTATGCGGTTATCCTCTGAAACCACTGGTAGCCCCGTGATTCTATGTTGCACCAGAAGCCTTATAATGTCCTTCGTTTTGGTGTCTTCCCGTATGGTCATCACATCCGGGAACATAACATCTTTTGCAGATACCATATTTGTTCCTCCGATCTTTCAAAATGACACTGAAACCCGTCTTTGCAACCCCTGTTCTATCCTTGTGATGTTAGTAGGATTTCGGCAAGTTTGTCAAGAAATCATGCAGAGGGGTGAGAAAGGAGCAGCATTCTCGTGCTTGACAATCCCGCGTCTTTTTGTGAGGCTTCTACAGAAAGCTCGTTCGCTCACCCGCGTCTATGCGCCCAGTTGAAATGTGCTTTGCCCGCCTGCCACTGCGAGGCCCGTCCGCCAATCGGCGAAGCCGGGCGGGCACGAGCCGACACGACAGGGCGGCGAAGCCGGGCGGGCACGAGCGGGCAGGCATTTCGCCCTAGTACGATCATTCAAACCTACTCCAGTTAAATAGAAAAACAAAAACATTTAACGGGGCGGGCGGGGCAAGCAGATGGGCGCACACATTTGCCACTGACACCACAGGAAGAACACAAGGGAGGCGATCCATGTCCATGCTGAAGCCAATAAAAGACATCCGGCACCTCGAGGAACTGATAAGTGAAGGATACCTTCTGAAAGGCAGGAGGGAGGATCCTGACAGGGATTTGGCCGCGTTGAAGAACTTCTTTGCAAAGGGGTATGAGCTGGTTCCGGAAGAATGGCTGCTTGGCAACGGATACGAATTGGTTCCACCCAGCCCTTTCACAAAAGGTCATACATTGGCGTATAAGCTGATTGATGACTTTCCGGACCAGTATTTCAGATCAGGCTACAGTTTGGTCAAGGGAAGTGAGGAGGTCTTTCTATATCTCAAGATGAAGGAAAAGGTATGAGATCAGAGGTCCAGGGCCTTATAGTGCTCCTGTGCATGATACGAACTGCGCACAAACGGCCCGCTGGCAACCTCAGAAAAGCCCATCCCAAGCGCAGTGTCCCTCCAAATATCAAACTGTTCAGGATGAACAAAGCATTCAACCTGCAGGTGTTCTCTGGAAGGCTGCAAATATTGACCAAGCGTCAGCATGCT
>JAFDFO010000032.1 GCA_019309815.1 Deltaproteobacteria bacterium | reverse complement strand
GATTCAGGATGGCAAAACGATCATAGGCCTGTTGCTTACGTCTATGAGGAATCTTTGATTAGAAAGAAGAAAAGAATTATCACGAAGACACGAAAGGTACGAAAACACGAAATAAAGAAATATATGAGAAACAATATCGCTGAAAGAACCCTGACTTCAGGCTTGTATTTCATAGAGCCGAAATGAACTCAGGAACTCATAGCTTTCGTGCTTCTTCTTTTCTTTCGTGCGTTGCGGCTGCGCCTTATGAAGAGGCGTGATTCGTTCTTTCTTTTCCACGAACTGCGTACTACGTCGAAATTCTTGAGAAATCGGCGAAGATGTTAAAGAGGTCGGCAATTTCTTCCAGCAGGGCCAAACGGTTTTGTTTCAGGCGCTCATCCTCAGTCAACACCATTACCCCGTCAAAGAAACTGTCCACGGGCCCTTTCAAACCAGCGACCTTCAATAAGGCCAGGTCAAAGGCCCCTTTCTCCAGATCCCCAGATAGATATGTCCTGTTTCACCTTGTTCAAGGCCTGGTAGAGTTCGTGCTCCTCGGCCTGCTGAAACAGGTTGGAATCTGCTCTTGCTTCTTGTCCATCGGATTGTGCTTGAATGTCGCCCCGCTCCGTAGCCTGCTTGATAATGTTGACCACGCGTTTGAAGGCAACGGCCAGGGGTTCAAAATCCGATTTCGTCTTTAACACCTCAAGAGCGGCTGTCCGGCTTCGGACCGCGGGGACATTGTCCACCGAAGCGCTCACCACAGCGGCAATCACATCCTTTGAAAAACCGTCCTCACCCAGTAGGTGTTCAAGGCGATGTTGAAAGAAGGTAAGGACTCTCTCCTCAGTCTGCACTGCGTCTTCGGATATCTTGTCCTGCAAAAGCTCAAGACTCTTGCGAATAAGTTCTTTTAGAGACCATTGAAAGGTTCGGGCCAGCATAATCTGGACAATCCCTATGGCCTGGCGTCTCAGCGCGTAAGGATCGGAGGTCCCGCTCGGGATAAGGCCGATACCAAAACACCCGCAGATCGTATCTAGCTTGTCAGCTATGCTCAGGAGCGCACCAGCAGCGGACTCAGGCAGTGGGCCCCCTGCATATGCCGGCAGGTAGTGCTCCTCAACAGCCCGGGCCACTTCTTCAGACTCGCCGGCATGGGCTGCATAGATGCGGCCCATTACCCCTTGTAGTTTGGGGAACTCATTCACCATGTGGGTCGTCAAGTCTGATTTACACAGCCACGCCCCCCGTGACACTTGAACCTTCAACTCCGGTGCAGTCAGCTCCGCAAGGTGCTCGGCCAGCTTCTGCACGCGACCCACCTTTTCAAACATGGTCCCCAGCTTGGCCTGAAACAATACGCCCTTGAGTCGCTCCACCATCTCCTTGAGGGTTATCTTGGCGTCAGCTTGAAAGAAAAAGCGAGCATCCTCGAGCCTTGCCCTCAGGACTCTCTCGTGCCCTGAAGTCACGAGGTCAATATCTTTGGCTGGTGTATTGTTCACAGCAATGAAACAGGGGAGTAATTGATCGTCCGTACCCACTACGGCAAAGTACTTCTGGTGTTCCCGCATGGCAGTGATAAGGACTTCTCGAGGGACCTCCAGAAAAGCCGCGTCAAAAGTACCTGCGGACACTGCCGAGTACTCCACCAGATGGGTCACTGTGTCCAGAAGCACATCGTCGGCGATGACTTCACCCCCGAGTTTGCGGGCAGCTTCGTCAATGTCTTCCCGGACCATCTTCTTGCGCTCGGAAATGTCGGCCACTACGTAGGCTGACCGGAGGGCTGCTGCATACTCGGACGCATCAGAGACAACGACTGGCCTCGGATGCATGAAACGATGACCAAGGGTTCGACGGCCGCTCTTGATGTTTTCCATTTTGAACGGGATAATCCGGTCGCCAAGGAGAGCCAGAATCCCGTGAATGGGCCTCGCGAAAACCAGGCTGAGATCCGCCCACCGCATAGACTTGGGAAAGGGAATAGCAGTAATAACCTCCGGGATGATGGTCTGGAGGAGTTTCCAGGAGGACTTGCCTCGCTCCCGCTTCTTAACACACACATATTCCCCTTTGGCAGTTGTCTTGATGCTGAGATGCTTGATGGAAACGCCTTGACTCCTGGCAAAACCTTCGGCTGCCTTTGTGGGCTTTCCTTCTGCATCAAAAGCAGCTGTCCTGGGAGGCCCGACCACTTCCTTTGTGATGGATGTCTGCCGCTCAGCCACTTTTTGAACTATGAGAGCGAGACGCCTTGGGGTTCCGAGGACCTCCATGGGGCCGTGCTCAATACGGGATTGTGACAGTCTCTGCGACATGAGGGTCTTCATGGCTTCAAGGGCCGGTTCAATGTACCCAGCAGGAATCTCTTCGGTGATTATTTCAATGAGTAAGGTCTTCATGATTTATTATTCGTTATTGGTTATCCGTTGGCTGTTGTCCGTTGCTGGTTGATCCATAATGCCCGGTTTCCCCGACCTGCCCGCTCGTGCCTCGCAGTGGCAGGCGGGTTGGGGGCCGAAGTGAAGCGGTTCTCTTCCCGAAGCGCAGCTCCCCCCTTATTAACTCGGTCGTTGTCGACTCCGCCCAAGAATTTGATCCTTAGCCTTGAGCAGCGGAAAACCCATGGTTCTTCTCTGCTCAAGAAAGCCCTCGCCGCAAGCCCGAGCCAGGTTCCTGACACGACCAATATAGCCGGTCCGCTCAGTCACACTAATGGCACCACGGGCATCGAGCAGGTTAAAGGTGTGGGAACACTTCAGGCAGTACTCATATGCCGGCAAGACAAGCGAGGCCTCAATAACTCGCTGGCATTCTGCCTCATATATGCCAAAGAGGTTCAGCAGCATTTTGACATCCGCCAATTCGAAGTTGTAGGTCGAGTGCTCCACTTCGGCCCGATGGTGCACGTCGCCGTACGTGATGGCATCATTCCATTTCAGATCATAAACGTTGTCCACCCCCTGGAGATACATGGCAATCCTTTCCAGTCCATAGGTGAGTTCAACTGAAATGGGATCAAGTTCAATGCTTGCCGCCTGTTGAAAGTAGGTAAACTGGGTTATTTCCATCCCATCGAGCCACACTTCCCACCCAAGGCCGGATGCCCCGAGAGTGGGTGACTCCCAGTCGTCCTCCACAAACCTAATGTCGTGGGCCAGGGGGTCAATTCCCAGGGCTTTGAGGCTTTTGAGATATACCTCCTGGACGTCGATTGGAGAGGGCTTCAGGATCACCTGATACTGGTAGTAGTGCTGTAGGCGATTGGGATTCTCGCCGTAACGGCCATCCGTAGGACGACGAGAGGGCTCTACGTACGCCACGTTCCAGGGCTCAGGACCAAGGACCCTCAGCAGTGTGGCTGGATTAAACGTGCCTGCCCCAACTTCGATGTCATAGGGTTGCTGCAGGATGCACCCACGCCGTGCCCAGAAGTTTTCCAGAGCCAAGATGAGTTTTTGAAAAGTCATCATGTTGTTATCCCCAATGAAGAGTGAACTAAAGCGCCTGAAATAAGCGAAAGCCTATAAAACAGGAAGGGGAATAGTGGGACCAGAGAGACACATGCCTTCGATCCGGAACCAAAAGCTATTGAGAGATTAATGCCCTCTTTCAAATTTTAGGCACTTTAGGCATTTTAGCTCACCCTGGCCCAGACCTGGCTCGGTGTCATAGTGGGCTAAGCCGAGCAGGTAGCACCTGTGTACTTAGCAGGTAAATCTGAGTGTTTAGCGCCAGGGCGGGCTCTAGGCACTTTCATTGCCCTCGATACACTGAAATGCATGGTTTGTAAAGCGGTCAATGAGGCAATTTCGCCTTGAGTTGCTTCAAGAATTTCAGACTCTTTGTCTCTTTTCCGAGATAGTACGGCACAAAGGCCTCGAGCATCTGAAGACTCTCTTCCACGGCCTGTTTGGAAAACCGAAGTCGATGGACTTTCTCCAGCGGGGCATTGGAAACCCAGTTGAGAACCTTGATCGTCCCTTTTGAGAGAGAGAAGGGACCGGCTGCCTGAGAAGCACATTCTTCGCACAATACTCCGCCACGTTTAACATCGAATGAAACAGAAGAGTGTCCGAACTGTTCGAGGGCCTTCCCGCAGGCATGGCAGTGGTCGAACCCGGGTCTGAAGCCACTCAGCGTCATGAAACGAAGCTGAAACGTAATATGAAGGATGTGCTCTGGCAGGGCCCCACGGTCGAGTTGGTCGAGTGTGAACTCAAGCAGCCCGTAAACAGAAGCCTGCCGCTGACCTTGCTCCATCCACGCATAGACCAACTCGCACCAGTAACTGGCATAGGCTGTCTTGGTGATATCGGTTCGAATCTGCTCAAAAGGATTGACGACCGAGGCCTCTTGAAGAACGGGCAGTCTCCCGCCCCTGCCAAAGCTCCACACCAGGTCCAAAACCGAAAAAAGCTCCAAAACACCGGCAAAACGCTTGATGCTCTTCTTTGCTCCCTTGGCTATGAGCGGCACCTTGCCCCGCCTAAGGGTAAAGCAAGTTACGATCTTGTCATAGTCTCCGTGCTCAATAACGCGAAGCACAATGGCAGGTGAAGAGACGTGCGGCATGAGGGCTACAAGCGAAGCAATATCGTTGCAATCTGGAAGTAAAAGAACACACTCAGGATATCGATGGATGTGGTGACAAAGGGCCCGGTAGCAACCGCTGGATCGATGTTGATACGGGCAAAGGCCATGGGGACCAAAGACCCCACCAACGCGGCAATGGTCATGGAGCTCATCACGGCGAGCCCGACGGTCACGCCGAGTAGCCATAAGTCATAACGGAAGTGGGTAACAAGTCCAAGGAGCAATCCGTAAAAGAAGCCCAGGAAAAAGCCAACTGCCAACTCCTTGAACACGACCTCCCATATTTGTTTAGTGTTTATCGTTCCCGTGGCTAGTCCGCGAACAACGATCGTTGAAGACTGGGTTCCAATGTTCCCGCCCATACCCATGATGATCGGTATAAAAGCGGCAAGGTAGACAAGTTTGTTAAGACTACTCTCAAAATGTCCGATAATGAGGAAGGCGACAATGCCGCCAATCCAGCTGGCCAGGAGCCAGGGGAGCCGGGTCCGAGTGCTTCTGAAAATGGACTGGGATTCCACAAGATCCTCGCCCGCACCAGCCATCTTGAGAATATCTTCTGTGGCCTCCTCTCGGATGATGTCGACGACATCGTCCACGGTGACGATACCGACCGGTCTATTGTTTTCATCTACTACTGGCACGGCCAGGACATTGTAGCGTGCCACGATTCTGGCGACTTCTTCCTGGTCTGTCTCGGTCTGAACACTCACCACGTCAGTAGCCATGATTGCCTTAAGTTGTGTATGCGGTGTGACGACAACAAGCTGCCGCAGGGAGATGACCCCCACAAGATGGCCATGATCGTCAACCACGTACAGATAGAACGGCATCTCAATATCTGCATAGTCTCTCTGTAAGGCCTCTATGGCTTCTGTTGCCGTGGTGTCTTCTTTCAGGGCAATGAAGTCTGGCAGCATGATGCCGCCAGCGGTCTCTTCATCATAACGGAGCAGCCCTTCTACCCCTTCGGACTCTTCCCTGGCCATGAGATCGAGGAGGGTTTTGGACCTTTCATCAGAGAGCTTTCCGAGCAGGTCAGCCACATCATCTTTGGGCACCTGCTCCAGGATCCCGGCGATCTTCTCAGCCGGCATGTCTTCAATCAGCTTTATGAGGATCTCTTCTTCCAGCTCACTGAAGAGCATGGCCTCATGTTCGACATCGTCCACGAGGTTAAAGATCGCTTCCTGCTCTCTGAGTGTCAGGAACCGGAAGACAACGGCCAGGTCCGCAGCGTGGGTCTTGTTGATGATCTTGTGCAGGTGGGCAGACGCACCTCTTCTGAGGAGTCTCTTGATGGTGTCCAGGAGGATTCTTGTGCGATCGACGGTTATATTCATTGTTCTAGTACATCGTATCCAACTCTAATTGATCATTTTCTCCTAAAAAAGCATACAAATTGAAGTCTTTACCCTGTAGCGCCCCGGCGGTCAAGGTATTTCAGGATCTCGAGGGGTTGGAAGTGGAGGGGAAAAGACCTATCACGAAAACACAAAAGAGAAGAAAAAACACGAAAGCTTTTAGTCTCAGAATCCGTTCCGGCTCCGCAAAATGCAAGCCCTGAGATAAACACTTTTTCGACGATTCTATTTTCTATATTTTTTTCGTGCTTTCTTTTCCTTTTCGCGCTTTCGTGATTGTATTGCCCGTCATGGATAGAGTCTGTCCATGAGGCGAGGGAACGGAATCGACTCACGAACATGCTCAAGGCCGCATATCCAGCCCACGGTTCGCTCAATGCCTAACCCAAAGCCCGCGTGTGGAACGCTTCCGTAGCGTCTTACATCCAAATACCATGCAAAGGCCTCAGCCGGGAGTTCGGCTTCATCGATCTTCTCCTTCAGAATTGTTGGATCATCCTCACGCTGGCCCCCGCCAATGATCTCCCCGTAGCCTTCGGGAGCAAGCATGTCAACGCAGAGGGCCACCTCACTGCGGTCTGGATCGTTTTTCATATAAAACGCCTTGATCTCAGCAGGATACCGGTGAATCAACACAGGCTTGTCAAAATGATTTGAGATGATCGTTTCCTGACCGGCGCCGAAATCTTCACCCCATGACAAAGGTTCCCCGGCATCTTCTAAGATCTTCATCGCCTCATCATAACTGATAACAGGAAATGGGGACTCGACCTTCTCAAGCTTGGCGACGTCGCGCTCCAGCTGGTACAGTTCCGGTTCTCTGGTCTTCAGAACCTCTTTGATGACAGCCACAACCAAACCTTCTGCAAGTTTCATGATGATGTCGAGATCAGCAAATGCAACCTCAGGCTCTATCATCCAAAACTCGGTCAGGTGCCGCCGTGTCTTTGATTTCTCAGCCCGAAAAGTAGGCCCGCAGCAGTAGACCTTGCCAAGGGCCATAGCACCGGCCTCCATGTAGAGTTGCCCGCTCTGCGACAGAAAGGCCTTCCTGTCCCCAAAGTAGTCTGTTTCGAAAAGGGTCGTAGTCCCCTCGCAGGACGAAGGGGTTAGGATCGGGGCATCCAGCAGCGTGAACCCCTCATCGTCAAAGAACCTGCGTGCTGCATTGATCACGGTGTGGCGAATACGCAGGATAGCCTGTTGCCGGGGAGACCGGATCCACAGGTGGCGATGATCCATCAAGAATCCCACACCGTGTTCCTTTGGGGAAATAGGATAGGTCTCGGCGAGCTGAAGGACCTCAATCCTCGATACCAGGAGTTCGTATCCCCCCGGGGCCCGCTCGTCACGGCGAACCGTTCCTGTGACGGCCAATGAGGATTCTTGAGTTAGCTTCGGGTACAGATCCACGGCATGCTGATCAGTCTCACCCTGAACGCAGGTAGCCTGAATTGAGCCCGTACCGTCCCGGAGCATAAGAAAAGATATGCGACCACTGGAGCGTTTGTGGGTCATCCACCCATAAATGGTGACGTCTTGACCGTCGTACTGTCCAATGGCAGAGATAGAAACGGATGACATAATGAACCAATTCGGAGTGCGGAATGCGGAATTAGACAGAACAGACGAACAACCGCATTGCGCCACACCTGTTGGCTTGAAAAGAGGTGCGCGCCCTGCCGCTGAAGCTTTTTCCCGTGCCGTGTTCTTGCTGACTTCTCATAAGGTCATTTGTCCCTGGTGTCTGGGGCTCGTCGCTGGATCATTGGTCTTTGAGTTTTGATTCTCGACAGATCGAGTGCGGTTTTCTGTATTTCTTTCATTCCGCATTCTGAATTCCGCACTCCGCATTCGGTTCAGCCAATGACTAGTGACTAATGACCAAGTTCACATGCTGATCTTCACATACGACCGCTCCCTGAGAGCCTTGAGCCACGCCTCGTATTCTTCTTCCACGACCCTCTGGTAAAGCTTTTCTTGTATTTCAGTCGTGGCCTCCTCCATACTCTTTCCCGGTTTCTTCTCAATGTCTTGCACCATGAGAATCCGATACCCATCAGGTGTCTCCAAGATACGGCTGACTTCACCTTTTGACATAGTGCGAAGCGCTTCCTGTACTTGAACCGAGAGGTCATCCAGGCTGAATTGGCCGAGATCTCCACCTGCTGCGGCAGAGGAGTCCTCTGAATACTTCCTGGCAAGCTCGTCAAAAGGCGCCCCAGAGTGTAACGCCCTCACAATGGATTCCATCATTGCCCGTGCTGTTTCCTTATCATCAGAACTGGCCGAAAACGGGGCCTTGATGAGAATCGTGCGCAGGTGGTATTTCTTGATTTCTTCATAGTAACCTTTATTCTCTTCATAATATTCTCGAATGTCTTTGTCGGTGATGGCAATCTTAGACTTGACCTCGATATTGACCAGCGTCGCCTGAAGGATTTGTGCTCTGAGCCGTTCTCGATATTCCTCCAGGGTTAAACCCTCACCTGCAAGCGACTTCCTGAGTTCCTCGTCTGTGATAAAATGTTGGCTCTTGATCCGTTCTATCTGTGCATCTACCTCAGTGTCACTAATTATGACCTCCAATTTCTCGGCCTCCTGGCTGGTCAACTTCTCTTCGATCATCCTGTTCAGGACATCCATACGAAGCTTGAAAACCATCTCACGTTCCGCCTCAGGAGGATAGTTGGCCTCGCGGAGTTTTCGCAGGTAGGGATAGACCCTTTCATTCAGTTCCGACAGGGCAATGCAATCACTATTGACGACAGCCACTACACGATCTACGACCTCGGCGTGAACTGTCACCATCCCCAGGACCACGCTTACCAGCACAATGAAGACTTTCAGAAGCTTGCTTGAAACAAATTTTCTCCTCATCATATCATCTCCGTATTCACTTTGATGTGGTACCGTGATCGGAGCTCGGCCAACCACGGCCCGTAGGCAGCCTCGAGTCTTCCTTTCAAAATCTCCTGCTTTATTCTTTCAATGGACTCGTCGATGTTCGGCACAGGCGTCTCTCTTTTCTCAATCACCTGAAAGATATGAAATCCATAAGGGGTCTTAATCACGGGGCTCACATCCCCCGGTTCCAAGTCGAAGAGGGGTTCTTCGAGGCAGATGGGAAGTTGGCCACGAACCACATATCCCATATCCCCATCAAATTGAGCCTCCGGCGCTATTGAATATCGGCGAGCCAACGTGGAGAAGGTCTCACCATTTTGAAGGCTTTTCAGAACCTTCTTTGCCTGGTCATCGGTGGGAAGCAAGATTTGACGTGCCCGTATCTCTTGCCCACGGCTCCACTCTTCCCGGTGTCTATTATAGTGACCCCTCATTTCCTCTATCGTAACTGAATCTTCTTTCAACAGCTCTTTGCGCATGACCTTCTCCACTAGAAGCCGCTTTCTGAGCCTTTCTTTCCACACTTCAAAGGAGATGGCCTGCTTGAGAAACATATCTTCAAATCCTCCCTGGGAATAGTCTTTTTGAATGTCGCGCACTGCCTCATCCAACTCCTCAGGCAAAATGCTCAGGTGCAGCTCCTCAGCCCGCCTTATTATGATCATCTCCTCAACAAGCTGCAAGAGGAAACTAATTCGAGCTTCACGGACTTCATTATTGTCTTGATCGTCCTCGCTGTCGGAGCTCAGGCTGATTGGTTCAAAGTATTCATTGAATTCAGCCAGGGTGAGCACCTGGTTATCCACACGGATCACCACTTGATCCCGGGGAAACCCTTCCCCCTGATTTGAACATCCCAAACCGAGAAACAACGTAAGAAGTCCAATCGCTATTGTCTTACGATCTATCATGATTTGCATTGGCAACCCAGACCTGCTGGAACCAGAAAAAGCAAAAACTAATCACGAAAACTCATGAAAAAAGGAGAAGGCACGGGGATCTCAATAACCTTTTTCGTGCTTTCGTCCTTTCGTGCTTTCGTGATTATTGTATTATTCTCTGACAGATCAGGCCAGATCTTGCAACACCTTTTTGGTCTCCTCCAGGGGGTTGGCAGAGTGACCGGACGGCATTGACACCTCGAGCACGCTGTCCGGTGTGAGGCGAAATCGCTCCGGGTCTCCTTGAATCAGATCAGTTATCCTCTTCGGACTCACGCGGCAGTCTTTGGCAAAAGAGAGCACGAGCCTTTGATCGACCAGGTCCAGGCGTTCAATGCCCAGTTCCTTGCACATCACCTTCAGCATAATCTTGTCCATAAGAATCTTTGCCTGTTCGGGAAGAGGACCAAAGCGGTCCCTGAGTTCTTCAGAAAACTGAACAACCTTCGACGGTTCGGTCATTCTGGCCAACCGTTTGTACGACACCAGCCTCTGGTCAATACCGGACACATAGGTTTCGGGGATGTATGCCGATTGGTTCACCTTAATCTCCGGCTCCATTTCAGTTTCGACTGGCTCGCCTTTCAGCTCACGCATAGTGCGTTCCATGAGCTCCAGGTACATCTCATAGCCCACCGATGCAATCTGTCCGGACTGTGTAGGCCCCAGAATGGTACCACCACCTCTTATCTGCAGGTCGCTCATAGCAATCTCAAAACCAGCCCCAAGATCACTGTGTTCCATCAGGACCTTGAGGCGCTTCTTGGCGTCCCTGGTGAGAGCACCCTCGTGCGGTATGAAAAGATAAGCGTAGGCTTGCTCATGCGCCCGCCCCACGCGGCCTCGAAGTTGATAGATCTGGGACAGACCAAACTTGTCAGCCCGGTTAATCAAGATGGTATTGGCTGACGGGAAGTCAAGCCCTGACTCGATGATGCTTGTACAGACCAATATGTCAATCTCACGGTGTAAGAACTCGAGCATCACCGTTTCAAGTTCATCGTCACTGAGTCGTCCATGGCCAACCCCTATCCGCACACCCGGCACCAGACTTTCAAGATGACGGGCCATATCCCGGATAGTTCGGATATTATTGTGCACAAAGAACACTTGTCCGTCCCGCTGAAGTTCGCTGCGGATGGCATCTGCCACTACCGTGTCGTCAAACGGGCTGATATATGTTTTGATGGCATATCGGTACTCCGGCGGTGTTGCAATGACACTCAGATCCCTGATGCCCATCAAAGACATGTGCAGCGTTCTCGGTATAGGTGTAGCCGTAAGGGCCAAGACATCGACCAGACGACGGAGTTGCTTCAGTCTCTCCTTGTGAGCCACACCAAACCGTTGCTCTTCGTCAATAATGACCAGACCCAGGTCCTTGAAGCCAACATCTTTTTGCAGAAGCCGATGCGTCCCGATAATGACGTCGATTGTCCCTTCCTTTAGTTTTTGTACGATGTCTCGCTGCTGGCGGGGAGAACGAAATCGGCTGAGCGTTTCTATCTCAACGGGGTAAGGCGCAAATCGTTTCTTGAAGGTCTGAAAGTGTTGTTCAGCAAGCACTGTTGTCGGGACCAGAAACGCCACCTGCTTGTGGTCCCACACCGCTTTGAAGGCTGCACGCAGGGCAATCTCCGTCTTTCCATAGCCGACATCACCACATACCAGCCGGTCCATGGGCACGGAAGATTCCATGTCGGCCATGACCTCCCTGATGGCCTGGCTCTGATCCCGTGTCTCAGAGTATTCGAATGCGGCCTCAAACTCTTCAAAGTAGCGGTCAGCTGCCGAGAAAGAAAGCCCCTCCTGAACCTTCCGCAACGCATAGAGTTTCAGCAGTTCGCCAGCCATCTTGCGGATCGACTTCTTGATCCGCTCTTTCACACGCCCCCATGATTTGCCGCCCATCTTGTCCAGGGGCGGGACGATCCCATCGACACCAACGTACTTCTGAACGCAGTTCATGCGGTCCACAGGGACGTAGAGTCTGTCATGGTCCCTATACTCTATGACCAGAAAATCATTAGCGATTTCTCCAACCTCTAGCTTGACAAGACCATTGTATGCACCAATGCCATGCTCCGTATGAACCACGAATTCGCCGGTTTTCAGATCCTCAAAGGTCAACCATCGGGTCGTTGTCTCTTTTTGTGAAAGCTTGGGAAGGCGGTGTTTGGAACCGAAAACCTCATCTTCGGTGATGATGGCGAGGCCCTCTCGAGCCCAAATGAATCCGGAAGAAAGCTCCCCCAAGCAGATGCTCGGGGCCTTTTCCACATGATCGTATGCCGGGAACGAGTCAAGGAACCTCAGCTGGACGTTATACGGAACGAGAAGCTCCTCGATCCGCTGAGCCTGTTTCATGGTCCGACACAGAAAATACGCGGCCAGGTCGTTTTCTCGGGCGCGGTTCATCCAATCGACCAAAGGCTTTAACAAGGCCTTGGATTGGCCTCGTACCTTGAGCTTCTGGGTAACGAGATCGTTCTTTTCGACAGTCAGGTTGCAACTCGCAGCACCTGCATCCACCAGGGGTATCTCTCTCAAGAGGAGGTGGGCATCACGGTCAAATATGGCCTTGATTTCAGACCACTGCAAATAGAGGGCTTCGGGCTCTACGCACAACTTGCCGTCATTTCGGGCTGACAGGTAGCTGTTGGTCACCGCCTCTTCAATGTCCAAGGCCACCGTATCCATGGTGCCGGGATCGATAACGACCGGCAAGGCCTGCTTTGGCATATAGTCGAATAGTGTATCCAGCGAGGGGTGGATGAGAGATATGAGGCCTCCGATGCCCGGAAACTGATCCAGGGCTCTGATTCGTTCCACATTTTCTTCAATACGCAGCCCGGCCATTTCAAGGGCTTCCCCGTGCTTGCGGATGCGCTCCGCGATCTGGTCCGTCTGTGCGGGGTCGAGAACCGTTTCCGTAGCTGGTAGGACGATGGCTTCTGCCATAGGTCTCAACGAACGCTGGTCCGCCGGTGAAAAACTCCTTATTGACTCGACTGTGTCACCAAAGAGCTCAATGCGGATTGGGTCAGAATAGAGGGGTGGAAAGAGATCAACCAACCCTCCGCGGATGGCAAGATCTCCCGGGTCCTCCACCAGGGCGGTCTCTTGATAGCCGCCCTGTATCAATCTTCGGACAAGTGTCTCACGATCAAGCTCCTCACCTGCTACAACATATTCTGCATGTTGAGAAAGCGCCTGCCTTGGGATTACTCTTTGCAGAAGCGCTGAAGCCGTGGTGATGACAATGGAGGGTTGAGTCTCGGTCAGCATCCGATACAGCCCCTCAATGCGCTGACAAGATGTCCGGGGATGATAGGCCACTGGCTGGAAGGGAAAAATATCATAAGAAGGGAAAACGACTGTGGGAATGTCGGCGCTCCCTGAGAAGAAACGGATATCGGCACTCAGGGCCTCGGCCTCTTTCGCCCCCTTGCACACCACAAAAAGCGGGCGATCAAGCTTGGCATACAGTCGGCACAGCAGATACCCCTGCTCAGCTCCGGACAAACCAGTGCAATTGATCCGGCCCTGTGCCTGGCGAATCATATCGACTAGATCTTGAATGGAGTGACCCAAGAGTTTCATGTGTATTCTAGGTTGGCCCGTTAGCCCGTTTTGCCCGGCCTAAACCGATCTTAAGCCTTGTCCTTCATCTCAACGCACTACGGCACAAAACGTAAGGCAAAAAGGGTCCGCCTGACGCCCTGTGCACCAAGTCTGGGGTTTCGGGCCCATACTTTCATTGGGCCGAAATCCCTTTTTTCTATATAGGACAGAACCTCATCTCTTTCAAGGGGGGGGTTGGGTGGAAGTCCGGGGTCCAAAAGAAGACCTCTCAGGAAAGGCGGCCAAAGACAAAATCTTCAGCCGCCTTCTATGCTGTCAAGAATGTAAGCGCGACCTGAGGCCGTATTTGGTTTCTGCAATACTATGTTCAATATGCAACACTTCCATTAATCGGTGAACTATTACACTCATACTATACTCTCCCAACTCTTCAATTTCAGCGCGTGATGAAGCAGGGTCAGATCTTTACGGGCTGTTGCTCAAAGAAAAATTCCTTTGAGCGGTCAATAAAACGTTTTTTGCTGATAAATCTTGGCGAATCCCGCTTCACAGCTGGACTGGAGCAAGCCTCAGTCCCGCCTTTGGCGAGATCAAAAAAGGTTTTAGACGAAGCGAAAAAGCATTTGGGCAACAGCCCGTCAAGACGTGACCCCAGTCTTGCATTAAAACACAAGCTGATAACGGCTTCCGGGCCCTCGCCCAAGCAACTGGAGAAAGTGTTGGCTGGTAAGTGTCTTGAGGGCATATTGAACGGTGCGGCGGGGTAGCTCTGTCTCTTCTACGATATCAGCTACCTTCAGGCGCTTTCCTGGGCTGGATCTGAAGCAGTTCAAAACGGCCAGGGCCGATGCCGAAAGCTTCTGTAGGCTGGCATATTTCTTACGGTAGAACTTAACATCGGCTAACGAAGATTCCATAGTCTTGATAAAAAACCAGGCTAAAGGCTCTAATTGATACTGTGTCGGTTCGGCTTGAAACTTGCCGCCAGCGCATTTATGAAGAACCGCGTAATAAAGGGGGCGGTTTTGCTCAACATGACGGTCAATGGCGATATAGGGAGTAATGCCATATAAATACTTATCATCTGACTGAAATAAGGCCAAAATAAAAAGGGCTCGCCCGAGGCGCCCGTTACCATCCTGGAAAGGGTGGATAGCCAGGAATCGAAAAACAAACTCAGCGGCAACCAATAGGGTCCAAGGGTATTCTCGGACGGTATTGTTATACCATTTAACCAGCTCCGCCATTGCAGTACTCGTAATAACTCCCGGAGGAGAGGGATCTAAAACTACCCGCTCTTCTCCCGTGTCGTGATTGATGGAAACCACGCGGTTCGGCGCAGTTTTGTATCCTCCTGCATGACTCGCAGCCTTGGAATGGTATCGAAGTAATTCATGATGAAGCCCCCGAATCACAGTTTCCGTTAAGGGGAAAAGTTCATTCGCTTGCAGGTAGACGGTTGTCAGCACCTGTCGGCAACCAACCACCTCCTCAACGCTTCGTTCTCTATCTTTTGACAACTTGTCCAGAATATAAGCTCTATTCTCCTCAAACGCGGTTACTTTGCCGTTATTGTTCAAGGCCGTATCGATCCATTCTATTTCCTGGTCTGTTAGAACTGCGTTTTCTATTCTGGTGGAGGCTCCGATATTGCTGATTAAGGCAAAACGATGAAGATATCTCGCCTCGTCAGGAGGTAAGGCTTCCAGCTCTTTATATGTTTCCACAAATAACCCCTGGAGCCTTTTCAGTTCATTTTCTATTCTATTGCTGGGGGTAAAAGAGAGCATATGGCCTCCTGAGTGATACAGGTTCTATTAGGAAACGTACCATACCATATTGCGCAATATTGCGCAACTATTATTTTGTGTTACTTGCGCATTATTGCGCATTTTTTGAATGGCCCGTGATCTCTTTGAGAAACTCCCCAGATAGGGTCGGAACATGCTAAGCAATTAGTATTAAAAGGATAGCGCTGAAACATGCGCCTATATGGGCTTTAGGACGACATTTTCAGGGGCAAAAAGTGAAACTAGAGGTAATGGGGAACGTTGGTGCAGAAAGTGCGTAGTTGCCTGGAGTTGAGGGACGGTCATGCATTCATGGCCTTGAGTCGTTGTTGGAGTAGGACATTGAACACATAGAAGAAACAGGGCAGAATGTCAATTATTGGGCCGCGTGTAACAAGAGGGCGGTCATATGTTCTTGCGTTTCTTTCTACGCCGGGAAGCAGGTTATTCTTTCCTCGGGCTACCTGCTGTTCTTGCCGTCGGTCAGTACTTTTGTTAATAAACAACAGGTCGTCAGAAACATCAAACGAATGCTTAATAAGGGATGGAAGGAAGACAACCATGATAAGACGTGGGCTCCTATCAATATTGGCACTTACCCTCTGTTTCTCCCTTTCTTCGGCACATGCCGACAAGAACAAGAGTGCTGATGCAAGCAATCTTATACTACCCAAAGTTGTTGTTGTGACAACAGGCGGAACCATTGCGATGAAGTATGATCCGGCATCAGGTGGTGTGGTCCCTGCCGTGTCCGGCAAGGACCTGGTCGAAGCTGTACC
>JAFDFO010000173.1 GCA_019309815.1 Deltaproteobacteria bacterium | reverse complement strand
ACGGTCGTCTGGAAACAGGGTGTGTCCTATGCGTATTGTCCTGTAACTCTTCCATTTAACTGTTCCAATTCCGTTCAATAGATGCTAATATGCTTTGCGCTGCTGAGAGGAAGACACGATGAATCTGATTAGTAACTGGTTCCGCCGCCACCTTTCCGACCCTCAAGTCGTCATTCTCGTGGTCGTGCTCGTCATCATTTCCGGGGTGATCATTTTTTTTGGCAAGATGCTTGCCCCACTCCTGGCCAGCGTGGTGATTGCGTATCTGCTTCAGGGACCGGTTGGAGCCATGGAGCGGCGCAGGGTTCCGCGTCTGTTTGCTGTTGTATTGGTCTTTGTCAGCTTCATCGTTTTCCTTCTCCTGCTGATATTAGGATTGCTTCCCCTTCTATGGCAGCAGGTAGAGCAGTTGTATGATCAATTGCCTTCTATGATTGCCTGGAGCCAAGAAACACTGTTGCGCCTACCTGAACGGTATCCGGATTTCATCTCCGAAAAGCAGATCATAGACATCATAGATGTGTTGCGCTCCGAGGTTACCAAGCTGGGACAGCAGGTTTTGTCTCTCTCTTTGGCGTCTGTTCGTGCCCTCATTGTGATCATGGTGTACATCTTCCTGGTGCCACTACTAGTGTTCTTTTTGCTGAAGGATAAGGAGGCCCTGCTGGGGTGGGCGGCGGGTTTCTTGCCGGAAGACAGAGCAATGGTTACAGAGGTGTGGCGGGAAGTGAACCTGCAAATCGGAAATTATATACGCGGCAAAGCCCTGGAAATCATGGTCGTGTGGTTGGTAAGCTATGTAACCTTCACCGTTTTGGGGCTGCAATATGCCATGCTACTGGGCTTCTTCGTTGGACTTTCGGTCCTCATACCGTACATCGGCGCTACACTTATGACTTTGCCCGTGGCATCTATGGCCTACTTTCAGTGGGGATGGAGTTCCGACTTCGCCTACGTAGTGGGTGCCTATATCATAATTCAGATCCTGGATGGGAATGTGCTGGTTGCGCTGCTTTTTTCTGAAGTCGTAAACCTGCACCCGGTGGCAATCATTGTTGCGGTGCTTGTTTTCGGCGGCATGTTCGGCTTCTGGGGTGTCTTCTTCGCCATTCCATTGGCCACTCTCGTGCAGGCCATTCTCAGGGCTTGGTTCACCAGAACCCTCCCCAAGGAAGCAGAAGAGGTTGCAACACAAGACCTGCCACATGAAGTCGACCTGCAGTCTCAAACCTCTGAGTGATCAGTCCCCCTTTATCCGCCTTCGCAAAACACCACGGGCTTACCCGTGGGGCTCCATCCCTGGTAACCTGCTTCGGCATGCGTGTTCACTATTGCCTGCCGCGTCCTCACTTCTAGATCGGTTGTCAAAAATATATTCCGTTTTGAACCATTTGTGAGGAGCTGGCGGGGGGTATCTCTTTTTGAATCAGGTCAATTCCCCTGTTCGCTCGTCGGAGGCAACATGTACGAAACGCTACAGGCTAGGCACACGGCAGCGCCCCTTACACGCTTGGTAGCGTGTTTGTACATGGGTCAAGGCTGTGTAGAAGATTCGTGCCGTCGTGGTATCTGTCAGGAAATATTCGATGACCTGACTTCAAACAGAGACACCCCCTGCCAGCATAACAACACTGCCGTAAAAGGAACATATTTCTGACAACCGCTCTAAGCAAGGCTTAATATCTATCAGCTTCGTCTTGCGTGAGGCCTATCCCGTTCCGGGTCGGCGATTGACCAAAATCATTCCCAAGGTGACCAATGCCAGTGCCATAAGAAGACTGGGAGTGATCACTTCACCCATGATCAAGGCTCCGCTCAAGAACACACCAAAGACCGGCGTGAAAAAGGAAAAGCCGTGGAGCAGACTCACAGGGTAGCGGTGAATCAACTCGAACCAGACAAGATAGCTGAGGAAAGCAACAATGATGCACTGGTAGAACACCGAAAAAGCCCCAACCCAGGAAAGGCTAGGTACAACCTGATCTTCGAAAGCAATACTCATCAGGAACAACAGGGGCGCCGAAAAGAAAACCTGATAGAAAAGGGTCTGAAGGGGAATAGTCCGGTGAACCAAGTATTTTTTTAGGTAGATCGTCGTTGATGCCCACAGAAGGCCTCCGACGAGGATCATCAAATCACCGGGCAAAGTGGTTAAGGAAAAAGAGCCAAGATCTTTCATGAACAGTGTCACGACGCCGGCAAAGGCAGAGGCGAGGCCTGCTGCTTTCCAGGGATTGAGGCGGTCGTCTTCGAGGAGGAAGTGGGCTCCTACTGCTACGAAGAAGGGAGTGGTATAGAGAAGGACGTAGGTTCGAGAGGCGAGCGTGTGCTGAAGCCCCACGTAGATGCAAGCAAACTCGCAACCGAAAAGCAACCCGACCACGATTCCGTGAACAAGGACATTGACGGAAGGAAAAAGAGAGATCTTCTTTGATTTTATCCAGACGTAAAGACAGGCACTGGCCACTGTGGAGCGCAGAGCGGCCATTAGCAAGGGGGGTAGTTCCCGCGCCCCGAGCTTGATGATGGCCATATTCGCCCCCCAAATCAGGGCAAGAACGAGGAGGATGGCGATCGGTTGCCAGCGAAGTTGGGCTCGGTACATATTGTTGACCCTATCAAGGATTCTCAGAAGCGGTTTCCGATCTGGGCAGGATAGGGGCCGGTGGATGCCGTGTCAAGTATCCTTCTCTTCCTGGTAATTACACCCCATGGAGAATTCCTGGGCTTTGAGGCCCAGAAAGTGCAACCAAGACGAGATTATGTTCTTATTGACTCCGGCCGTGTTTCAAGGTTAAGTGGTGTAGCAATGACGCACTAGGGCTCCAGCAAACCATGTGAGCTTTATTGAGTGATGGAAAGAAAAGGAAAAGTACCAAGACGAAAATAAGTGGAGGTAGAAAATGCGCAAAAGAATCTGGATACTGTTGATGTTACCCTTGGTTCTGTTTGCATGCAAAGACATTCTCAAGATCAAGGTCCGGTATGACCAGATTAAAGGGTTGGAAAAAGGGGATAGAGTCGTCTTTGAAGAGAATCATATCGGTGCAGTGACCGGCGTGTCCTATACAGCTGATGGTGACTACCTGGCCGAAGTAGCGATCAAGAAAAGTTTTGCAAATGCTGCCACGGAGGATTCCAAGTTCTTCATCATAGACGACTCCAAAAACGAAGGCAAAAAAGCGATTGAGGTGACCCAGACCAAGACAGGTGGAACACCTTTAAAAAATGGCGCGATTGTCGAAGGGTCTACTAAATCGTCGATGCCGTTCGGTGATCTGCCTGAGGCCCTGGAAAAAGGGCTTGAGGGGTTACAAGAGCAGATGGAGGAGTTCTTTGAGGGTCTGAGCACTATTCCAGAGAGCAAGGAGTTCAAAGGCCTTCAGGAGGAATTGGAGGGTCTTGGGAAACAGATGTCAAAATCGAGCGGATCGGTTAAAGAAAAGCTTGAGAAGGAAGTGCTGCCCCAGCTCAAGGAGGAGATAGAAAAGCTCCGGGAACTGATGGAAGGGGTTGGACGTGGAAAAGAAGTGGAACCCCTGGAAATGCAGTTGAAAAAGATGGAGGAGATGTAGGGTGTAGCTCCGGTCAAATAAGTCATATGCCAGAAGGCAAGGGGAATAGTCCTCTTCCAAAGGCAGGGTCAGGATTGGCCCTGCCTTTTTTCTTTTATTGTCAAACTGTTAACTGGGCAAGCTAATATCGACCAAAGATCACAACGACTGGTGCCCCGATGATCTTTAATTCATTGATGTATTTTCGAAGGAATGATAAAAGGTTTCTCTCAGAAAGTCCTTCCTGCAGTACACCTTTGCAGCCAGTCTGTTAACACAAGGAGGTGCGTACCATGAAAACGCGAATAGTCTCCACCACAGTCACAATCATTATGGTCCTGGGCTTATTGGCGGCATCTTCACCTCTCGCAAGTGCCATAGAAACGTACGAGGTAGATCCGGAGCACTCGGCCATTGTCTTTCGCATCAAACACCTGGGGATCACTTATGTTTACGGCCGCTTCAATGACATGTCAGGCACCTTGAAGATTGACGATCAGACACCCGCAAACAGCTCTGTGCAGATTTCGGCAAAGGCAGCGAACGTAGACACCGCTGTTGCTGAACGTGATGATCATCTAAGGAATCCGGACTTCTTTGACGCGAAAAAATTCCAGACTATCTCATTTAGCAGCAAGTCTTTTAAGAAACTGGATCAAGATGCGTATGAGGTTGCCGGCGCTTTGAACCTGCATGGGATCACGCGGCCATTGACAGTCAATGTTCAGCACACGGGTTCCGGAAAGGACCCGTGGGGCGGCTATCGCACAGGTTATGAGACGACCTTTACAATCAAACGAAGCGACTTTGGCATGACAACCATGTTGAATGGCGTGGGCGACGAAGTGCGGATCACTGTGAGTATTGAGGGTGTCCGCAAGTGATGGCTTCTGCAGTCACCAAGTAATTTCTGGCTGTACCAAGGAAGTAACTGACGGGAGTAGTGAAAATGATACAAAGAATAAAAGCAATGCCTCGTTGGCAGAAACTCGTGATGGCTGCGGTGGCGTGCCTCCTGGTCTATACCGTAGTCGGTTTTCTCATCCTGCCCCCTATCATAAAATCAGTATTGCAGAAAAAACTGTCAGAAAACCTCCACCGTCAGACCGTGATAGAGGATATCGACCTGAATCCCTATGCGCTTTCGTGTCTCGTGGAGGGTTTTGTGATCAAAGCCCGTGAGGGTACAGACACATTTGTCTCATTTGAC
>JAFDFO010000172.1 GCA_019309815.1 Deltaproteobacteria bacterium | reverse complement strand
TTCCCAATATCGCCCCAAATATGCCCTGTAATATCATAGGCCCTTGAAACAACAAAGGCAGGCAACCAACGACCAATCAGTTGCTCTACCCCTGAGCTGCATTGGCAAAATTGTTGGAATCCCTTTTATCATCACGGTTTTCGGGGAGTCAACGACATTTTCAAGGGGAGGAAAGACACACGCATTAATTGACAGACGCCACTTGGTAGCATAGGTAACAAATAGACATTCCGAAACAGGGGATCAGGACAAATCGCCTTTACTGCCACGACTACCGGCCGGTCCGGCAAACAGGAAGCTGAGAAGCCCAAAGAGGGAGACCGTCATAACTTGAGTGTTGTGAGGAAAGCAGTGGTTTTGGGCCATGGTGACATAGCCCTTGGTGTTGTTCGGGCTCTGGCTCAATCCGGTGTCAAGGTCATTTATGTGTCGACTGCTACCAGAGATCATGCCTGGTTCTCGAAATTCATTTCCGATCGGGTTAGAGCCCCCTCCCTGAAAGACAATGGCAGAGAACTTCTCGGACGCTTACTGAAGACAAGAAAAAACTGGGATGGGGCACTACTCATGCCCTGCAATGATGTTTCAGTCTCTTTTATTTCTCGAAACAGGGATGCCCTTAAAGCTCGCTACATTCCTACTGTTCAGGGATGGGATGTCATCTCAAGGATTATGAATAAGCGCTTACTCTACCTTCATGCCCAAGAAATCGGTATTCCTCTGGCAAAAGTCTCTTTTCCGGATTCCATTAAATCTCTGGCAAAACACGACGATACCCTCGGTTATCCGTGCATTCTGAAGCCATACGAATCCCACAGCTTCTTCGACGTCTATCAAAAAAAAGTACGGGTCGTTCATAATCCAAAGGAATTGATCGAAAAGTTCTCTGATGCCCAAAGACACAACGTGGGGGTAATGGTGTCAGAAATTGTACCTGGAGAAGATGATTGCCTGTTTAACTATCATTCATATGTAGATACTCAAGGCAATGTACTGGCAGAGATGTGTCTTCAGAAGCTTCGCCAACACCCGGTGGGGCTTGGTGTGTCCTGTTTGTCAAAGACTATCCCCATGATCAGGGAAGTTCGAGCAGCTGCGTTAAAGCTTCTGAAAAGCTTTGACTATCGTGGTTTGTCTACGGTGGAGTTTAAGTATGACAGTAGAGACAACCAGTACAAGCTCATGGAGATAAACGTTCGCCCGGTTTTACAGGAGCGGCTTTGTATGGCAGCGGGCATGGATCTTTCTTCCATTGCCTATCTTGATCTGGTTGAGGGAGTGAAGAAGCGCATCACAAGCTACAGTCATGAAATCTACTGGCAGCACAGTTTCCTGGAGCTCATCAGACTTCTGTATTACAGGAACCTGACCCTTCAGAGTTTTCTCTGGCCTCGCACGAAAAACCGCGTTGCTTGCGTTCCGCTTATTGATGACCCACTCCCCTTCGTAGTCAAGTCGTGGCATTGTGGGGGCATCGGTGGGGCTTTGGCGAAAAACCTTCTTCTGAGACTACAATACAGGCTGGCTCATCGGTAAAAGGCAGGGCCATTCTATGTCCGCTTCTTTCGTCAAACATAGCTCACGTTGCGGCCCGATGGTTCAGCCCTGACCTCCACCAGCCAAGTTGTCCAGGTACCTTTCAGAAAACCAAGCTCTTTGTTTCGGTCATCTCCTCTATGGCGTACTTTACTCCCTCTCTCCCGATGCCGCTCATTATTTTGACGACTCTTCCAACAGTGTTGACCAACGCCACAAGCACAACAAGTCTCTCTGTTGTTAACTAGAAGCAATATGCACTCACCACCACGGTGTCGAATCTATGAGAGAGCCTTTCAGATCCCCAGGGCAAGAAACAGCCCCACCTTATCTTCCCCGGTCCTCACATGCTTCTCAAGAAATGCAGGTTCCAGGCTCCGCCCGATGAGAATGTCCTTTATTCTGCTGAGTTCTTCGCTCGTCACCAAACGAGGTTGATAGTGGCAGATGAGGTTATCACTGAGGATCGGATAGAGCTTTAGTGCGAGGACCAAAGATTCTTCCTGACGAGTCACCTCCAGGCTCGCGGTTAGGCTAAAGGGATGTACGTTAAACTTCTGACAAGACCCGGGAAAATTGAAGGCGAAGTTGCCGAGGCTGTAAATAATCCACCGACCCCGGTACTGTTCGATTTCCTGAAACATGTGTGAACCATGACCGATAACAAGATCGGCACCTGCATCGATAAGGGTGTGGGCGAGTTTCGTCTGTCCCTCAGCCTTGAATTGGCAGTCTTGACCCCAGTGAGGAAAGGCCACAATAAAGGCATGATTATCGGCTTGCCGGATTCTAAGGAGTTGATTAGCGGCTTTTCTCATTGTCCACATTTTCACACCACCCACGTCTCCCTTGGCATAGCAATGGAAGGCCGAATCATAGCGCGGACTATACGCGAAGCCCGAAACCACTACCAGTTCAAAAGGATAGTCTTCAAGGGTAAAACTTCGACGCAAAGGTTTAGATGCCTCCAGTTCGTCCACACCTGCACCGAACCACGCAATGTCGTTTTTGTTCAGCGCTTTCAGCGTTTGTAGCAAACCGACTGTACCGTAGTCCAAGGTATGGTTGTTTGCCAGAGATACAAAGCGGATGTTGTGGTCGTGGAGGGTCTTGGGGGTCTTTTGCACATCTCCCCAGTGTATGAATCGCTTCTTCCCCGCAAGGAAAGACCTGTCCAGATTGGTCAAGGGTGTTTCAAGATTGGCAATCACAAGGTCCGATTGATACAAGAGCGGGTCGAGTTCTTTCAGAAAGAAGTCATATCCCCTGGACTCGAAGAATTTCTTGTCGTGGTAGTTTTCCCCAAAACTGGTATCACCTACGAAGAGGACGCGCAAACTCTTTTGAGATAGGCCTGGCAGCCAGGACAATAGCCGTGTGCTGAGAGTGTCACCGTACAGAACCCAGAGCACGGCTAACAGGATTAAGCCGACTGAAATCGTCCGGAGTGCAACTGCTCTTCTTGCTCTTGCGGTGTCATTCTTCGTTGTCATCATGTTTTTACGGGAAGGAATGGAACAAGCGAGAAGTGACTAATCAAGAAAAATCGTCTCCCCATGCCTGAGAACAACGAATTCTTCCTCCGAAAGTCCGGCCAATGGTGTCATAAGCGCTTGAAGCCAAAAGGGAGGGCAAGCAATTACGAATCGGCTGCTCTACCCTGAGCTCCACCCGCCAAGTTGTCCAGGTACCTTTCAGAAAACCAAGCTTTTTGTTTCAGTCATCTCCTCTATGGCGTACTTTACTCCCTCTCTCCCGATGCCGCTCATTTTTGTTCCCCCGAAAGGAAGGTGTTCGATACGAAATCCAGGACCACCATTAACGATTAGAGCTCCCACGTCGATTTCATTGAAGAGCCTTTTGACCAGGGCTATGTTGTTAGTGAAGACCCCTGCTTGAAGGCCAAAGTCAGTACTGTTGCATATTTGTATTGCCTCTTCTATGTCAGTAAAACTCATGATCGGGAGAACAGGACCGAAGGTTTCCTGCTGAACCAGTTCACTTTCCGGATTCACTTCAGTCAATACGGTTGGGTCAACAAAAGAGCCCTTCCGCTTTCCACCGATCAGGAGCCTGGCACCGTCTTCCAAGGCCTGGTGAATTCTCCTTTCGACCTCTATGGCTGCTTCAACAGTAATCAGGGGACCGAGGTCGGTATCAGGCTTGCCAGGGTCGCCAACCCGAAGCGTTTCCGCCAGACTTACAACCAGGGCTGTAAAAGGTTCTTCCACGTCTTTGTGTACCAGGACTCTTTTTACGGCCGTGCACCTCTGGCCACTCGATCCCATACCGTGATCAACTGCTGTCTTCGCTGCTTCTTCAAGATCCGCATCAGGCATAATCAGGAGAGGGTCGTTTCCACCCAGCTCCAAGAGCAGCCTTTTCACGCCGATGGCTGCTGCGAGTCTTTGCCCGGTAGAAACGCTCCCCGTGAAAGAGACCAGGCGGACTTTTTTGTGAAGGGCTAATGCTTCCCCAACCGGCCCTCTGCCGATAGCAACCTGGAAAAGACCCTCCGGGCAGCCTGCCTCCGCGAACAACTCATGCAAGCGGAGCGCGGTAAGAGGTGCCAGGGAGGAGGGCTTGAGTATCACTGCATTTCCGGCAGCGATGGCAGGTCCTACTTTGTGGGCCGCAAGGTTGAGGGGGAAGTTGAAAGGGGTGATGGCCGCAACCACCCCAAGAGGCACCCTGCGAGTCATGACCGTTTTGTCTGTCCGCACCTCAGTCACGTCACAGGGGATTGATTCTCCACGTATGTTCCTGGCTTCCTCTGCGGAAAACAGGAAAGTCTGACGTGCCCTGTCAACTTCTATGAAGCTGTCTTTTATGGGTTTTCCGGACTCCTCGGTAATCAGCTTGGCAAGCTGCTCTCGAAGCGTGCGGATTTTGTCGGCAACCGAGAACAATATCTCATACCTTTCATAGGGCGTCATGTTCCGCCCAACACGCCTGAAAACATCCTCGGCTCGTGCAACCATTTCTTCTATCTGACTCGAATTTACGCCGGGAATCGTGGCAAGAAGTTCCCCGGTATAAGGATTCTCAACTACGACATCAGTGCGCATATCGTCCTCCAGTGACAATAATCATCACTCCCTCTCTGAACCGCACCAGCGAGCGCATTCCCCGTAGCTTGTCGGAGCCTAAGAGATCCCGTTCAGCGGGGCGTTCAGCGGGGCTGCGGCCCGCCAGAGGCGGATAAAGGTTAGCGAGCGAATCCAAAAAATGGTCAACTTCCTTACGGTCGAAGAACCCTGCAGCTTGCTGCAGGGTTCTTCAATTCGCCGCTTTTTCAGCTTCCATGAACCGATTTCGAATGGCAACCGGGTCGAGCGGAACAGGTTTAACGGAACGGTTGCCAGGTTTTGCTTTTACTACAATGAAACAGAGTCCTCTCGACTTTATTTTCTCCCTAAGCGTAGCCTCGAGAGCGTCCTTCGTATGCAGCTCGTGGATGTCGGTTATCCCAGCGGCCCTGGCCATTTCAGCCAGAGAAGTTTTGCTCCTTGTATATGTCGGCTGATTTCCCGTGGAGCCATGACTTCCGTTGTCTATTACAATCCACTTCAAGTTGGGGGGGTTCTGATGTGCCACAGTGACCAGGGACCCCGGATTCATTAAGAGGCTACCGTCTCCGTCAAGGGCGATTACCGTTTTCTCAGTGTTAAGCGCCAGGCCCAAAGCAATTGATGATACCATGCCCATTGAACCCAGCATATAAAAGTAATTCGGTTTATCCCCTATCGCATACAATTCCTGAGAAGGTATTCCAAGGTTGCAAATTACCAGTTGGTCCGACAGCACAGTATCAATGAGTGACAATACGTCGTATCGGTGCATAGCTACTATTCCCAGAACTCCCGATGAACAAGTAAGGCAACGGGCTTTTCTTGTGATTTGGCATGCAAGACGTGATCTTTCAGGTGCACCAGGTCTTCCCGGCGCCGATATGTGAAGCAGGGGACGTCAAGAACCTTTAGAAGCGGCTCGGTGACGCTTCCCATGGGAACCTGGGCACCAATCGTCTCATCAAGGATGCGAGTGTATTGATAGAATTCCCCAGCCCTGAATTCTGCATTAACAAGACCCCCATTTGTCCACCCAGAAAGGCACCAGCCGCTATGCCAATCCCTTCTTCTTCCCTTGTTATAGGGATATAGACAACGTTTTTGTCTTGTTCTAAGTGGGAAATGACTCCAGCGAAAAACTTGCACGGGACACCCATGAAAAAGGTGAGGCCGGCCTCCTTCAAAGCTGTGAGCATTCCTTTGGAAACGCTCTCTTCTCTTTTCAAGTCATGTCCTTCCGTGCAATCCGGTTTCTACTAGACAGTTCTATAATAAGGTTCTTCTCCAATTTAGTTGGAGAAGAGGGTTCGAGGAATCAAGGGGTCAAGGATTCAAGTGTCTGTTTTTGAACCATTTTATCAATTCTTTTAGCATCCTTTTCCCTTAACTGTAATACCTGACCGTATCGATCTTGTTTTAAGAATTTTCCAGTTATCCTGTAAATGTCTAAACAGAGTTCGTATGACTATCACCAGATTTTCAAATCTTTGTAAT
>JAFDFO010000171.1 GCA_019309815.1 Deltaproteobacteria bacterium | reverse complement strand
TGCTGTAGGTGAAGCCTAATTTTCGAACTCACTACAATCAATGTACAAATATAGAGGGCAGGGTCAGAAATGGCCCTGCCTTTTTTGTTGGCATACTTTTCACAACAACTCACATCCCTTCCGAGGCCAGGTTCCAAAAAACAAAATCGCCTTCTCCCGAAATCCAGCCGTATTTTGGAGTCTGCATATTCTCTGTCTTCCTGGAAACCGCGGGTCGAACATAGGTCCCTATCTCGCTTGCAGTGATAAACCCATCCTTGTCTAGATCTGCGTTACCTCCAAGGGCCAGCAGAACATATCTGGTGAAAATGCCATGGCCCTTTTCTTCTCCAACCTGTTCGTCTTCCCCGCCGGCCGTAATAATCTGTACTGCTTTCATGCTTAATAGCTTCATGATGTAGTCATCAGCCTTCTTTATTCCTCCCGAACGCTTCAAACCCAGGCCAGAGTAACATGAGTCAAAAACATACAAGACATGTTTTGCCTCATAGTCTTTGGCAGCTTCACGAATGGAGGTCATCGATATTGCCGTGCCGCGATAATTTGTTTGCTCACCGTTTACAGGAATGATGTAGCCTTCTTTCTCTTTGATGACTTGTCCGTGGTTGTCAACATGTTGGTAGGTTTCCGTCTGGCCATGTCCGGCAAAGTAAATCAAAAGGCGGTCATTTTCCCCAAGCATTTTTGGCAACGTATCGCGAAGCAGTCGATTGATTTGAAGCTTTGTTGCCTCATGATCGTACAATTCTATAATCCGGTGAAAACCCATGATTTGAAGCTTTTCCTTCAGGGCCTCAGCATCGCTGACAGAGAACTCCAGCGAAGGCCAAAGAGTGTATTTATTGATTCCGATGACGACAGCAATGCCGTGTTCATAGAAATCTGCCTGTTTCTCGGCCAGTTGAGGGGAGTGCTTGAGTAAAATGTCTTTCGTTGTGACATTGCCATCGGCATCTTGCGCTCTGATTGTGACCTGCTTCTTCCCCTCAACGGCGCGCACCGTTGCTCTGTACTTCTTTGTGTTTCCTTGAAGCAGACTTCTTTCTGCAAAAGTACCTTCTAATGGTTCACATGACTTTCCGTCAACGTGCAGTGATTTAACGCCCACGTTGTCTGCAGCTATTATGACAAAGTCGATGGAGTCCTTGGCCACAAAAGTCAGCCCTCGCCGTGTTCCGGGTTTCAAGACGAGTATACGCGGTGCTTCTGTATCCTTTGACAAATCTGGAAGATTCCCCGCAGCGATATTTCTCTTTGCCTCACGCAGCATCCGCTTGGTCGTCTCTAACTCGGGATAGTACATGTGGCATTCCATTGTGATTTCCCGATGTTTTCGCCGTATCTTTATGTTGATCTTGTCTCCGAACCTGTCGTACAGATTTGCGAGCTCAGTGATCGCCGTTCTCGAATCCACAACCGGCTTGCCATCCACTTCCACCAACCTGTCACCTTCTACAATCCCATTCAGAGAGGCAATGCCCTCTTCACTCACAGAGCTTATGAAGGTGCCTTCGACGGAGACCCCAAGACCTGCATGATATTTTCGGCGCAATATCTCTTCACCCAATCGTTTGACTTCCCTATAATTCCTTCGTGCATATTGCTTCTGTAATTCAGTGTATGCCAGGTGGAGTTGAGATGAATCATAGAAAGTCGTCACCCACTTCTTTAGCGTGTCCGTATCGTAACCGGAGTAGATCTGTTCTAACTTCTTATATTCACTGCCCTGCACCAAATCGAAAGCCTTCTGGCGATATTCTGCACTCTTCTCTATGTTTCCCTGTTTATATGCTAGACTTGAAAGGCCCATATAGGGATAGTAGGCCCTTTCCGGCCATGCTTCTGCAGCCTTTTTGAAACTGTGGGACGCCTGGTCCGAGTCTCCCGCATGCAGATAAATGATACCCGTGTTGTTGTAGCAGGAGAATGCTATCCATTTGTTGTGTTTCCTGGATAATGCTTTGTTATACTCAATGATCGCTTTTCTATACTGCTGTTTGTGACCATACTCCTCGCCCCAAAGGTAATGGCCGTATGCTGCATGTGCGTCATTGCCGTCGGTCGCCGGTCTATCATACACCCACTCTCCTTTGAACTTGAATTCGCCGAAATAGAAGGTGCCATGACCGTGCCTCATGCTTTCATAGTATTGCCCGACATACTTGTTTCCATTGGCATACGTATAGGTCCCCTGACCGTGTTTTTTGTTACCCTTCCATTCGCCATGGTATGTGTCGCCGTTAGGCCATGTGTAGGATTCATATGCCGCGTATGAGTGGGGAGTGCTGCAGAAATCGGCCAATATGACCAACAAAGCTGCAAGAAAGAGATGCTTTAGCCGCATATGTGTGTCTCCTTGTTTGCTACCCTCTTATGTTGGATGGACACGTTGGCGATGCTCCGATCCTAAACTCAGGATTATATCTACAATATCAGACAAAGCAAGGTCAAGCGAACCTTCGGTTGCGGGCCATGTTTGTGAATACTCATTACTGTCCAGCAGCAAAAGAGAAAGACGTAGTCACATTATGGAATGCCCTTGACCTAAATGGAAACGATCTGATAACTATTTAGCCCGACATCCTGATCGGGGAGGTGTGCATGAATAATAGAGCATCAGCCTTACTTCACGGTAAATTTGCTTCACTTCTATTAGTTTTCTTTTGCCTTGTCTTACCCAAAGAGACCTTTGGGCAGAAATCCGAGAGTGTTGACATGGCCCCAGAGCAGGAGAAGCGTTCCTGCATACAGTCGGCAGACGGTTATGCAAGTGTTTCAGATCATGTGACTTTGCCGGAAGCCAGGACAGCTGCTCTCGCAGATGCAAAAAGGAAAGCCTTGAACGCCGCCAAGAGCCATATTGCATCCACGATGAAAGCGAGCAGTCTTGACGTGGCTTATGGTGCCGTGTGGCCGGATGCCGAAAGCGCGGTTGTCTTACTCGAGCAGAAAGACCATGGGGTTCAGGACACGAATCGTTATCATGTCTGGATCAAGGCAGAGGTTCTGTACGACCTGAAGCCAAAGAAGTCGGCCGGTTCTCCCGCCCCCCCTCTGGGCAAAGATGCCCCCTTAACCGTAAGAGTGTGGACACCCAAGAAGGAATACAACGCTGGTGAAAGCATGAAGATTTACGTGCAGGGAAATCGTGATTTCTATGCCCGAATTGTATACAGGACCTCGGGCGGGGAGATCATACAGCTTTTGCCCAATGAATATCGCAAGAGCGGTCTTTTTGAATCCGGAGCAGTATACGGCATTCCGGATCAAGGCGACCACTTTGGTCTGACAGTGACAGCCCCCTACGGTGAAGATCGAATCATCGTGTATGCCAGCGACGTTCCGCTGGGCCAAGTTACTATGGAGCCCGTGGGCCAGGGCTTAGGGCGATACGGGGGAAGCCAGGAGTCTCTGGCCGCTGCCACCCGCAAAATCGACATGACCCCCTCTGGCACAGGGGCGGAATTCTATGAGGCTGTTTGGGCCGTGGAGACGACGTGTGGTGGTCCCACGCCGCGCGGTACCAGAAAGGATGGCCCGGAGCGACCTGTCGACATGACAGGGGCGGCTGGCGCTACTCAGCCGTTTGACGCCCCTGGCGATCCTGTCCATTGAGTGGTCTTCGCACATGACCTCCCTCCCGTTCAAAGCGCCCCGTTCCAGGGGATGGCTATATGCTGTTGTTGCCCTCCTGATTTTTTCGCTCGTCTACATTAGCCTTCCAGGTTTGTTTCAGGAACTGGAATACAGACTTTACGATTACAGATTGCGTCTATCCTCAAGGCCAGAGCCCGCCAAGGAAATCGTCATGATCGATATTGATGATGAGAGCTCAAAGGCGCTGGCTTCCGAGGGGTCTTGGCCATGGAACAGGGGCGTTCACGCTAAAGTCGTAGATGTCCTTACGCAGTGCAATGTCGGATTGGTCGTCTTTGACATTCTTTTTCGTGGTCATGGCTCCGGCCCCAAAGAAGGCAATGTTAGCTTCAGCCAGGCATTGGCTCAGAACGGAAACGTTGTCCTGGCGGTTGCGGTTCAACTCGCCAGGGAAGAAGAATTGATTAGGATGGAATTGGATGAAGAGGATAGAGCCTTGAGGAGTTCCTTTCTCGACCTCAAAGGTCCTAGAATCACGAAGTTGTTTCAAGCCGAGGGATCACGCGCTCCTTTGTCTGTTTTTTCAAAAAGCGCGCGTGGTGTGGGTCACATTGCTGCGTTGTGCGATAGTGATGGGGTATTCCGGCGGTTGCCTTTGATCATAGGCTTCAATGGGAACATTTTGCCTTCAATCGATCTTCTGGCAACATTAAAATACCTTCAGCCCGACAAGGTGGAGTGGCTCAAAGGCAAAAGCCTCAGACTTGACGGAGTTACTTATCCTGATGGCAGGAAAGGGACAATTACCATTCCCGTGGACGACAAGGGGTGCATGCTGATAAATTACTCAGGGACATGGGGCCAGGCATTTGACCACATTTCTCTGCGTGAGATATACGAGTCGTACGGGAATCCCGCTAAGATTGAGCAGTTCAGGGAGATGCTCAACCAAAAAGTTGTCATCATATCGCTTGCCATGTCCGGCAGCACGGACATGGGGCCAATTCCGATCGAGACAGCAACGCCGCTCTCGACAGTCCATTCAAACGCAATCAACACCATCCTAACCGGTGCCTTTCTGAAGGAAGCCCCGGTAGCAGTCCAGATATTCATAGGATCTCTAATGATCATCATTATTATTCTTGTTTCCTTGAGGTTGAGTCCTTTGTATTTCTGTATCTCTTCTCTATTTCTCATATTGGCTTACATAAGCTCCAATTTCTTCCTGTTCTCGAA